>CAYNFA010000084.1:0-10385 GCA_964396345.1 uncultured Thalassobaculum sp. | reverse complement strand
GTCGATTCCGGCAGTCTTGATGGCGCGGACCGCGCGACACACGATGTTGTCCGGGTCGACGGCGTTGCTGCCGCCGGCGTCCTTCAGCGACGGGTCGATGACCGGGAACACCGCGACCATCGGAATGCCGAGCGCGGCCGCCTCGCCGACCGAGTCGACCAGCGCGTCGACGGAATGCCGTACCACGCCGGGCATCGATGGGACCGGGATGCGGGCCTCGTCGCCGGAATGCACGAACACCGGCCAGATCAGGTCGTCAACGCCCAGACGGTTCTCGGCGACGAGGCGCCGGGACCAGTCGGTTCGCCGGTTCCGGCGCATCCGGGTGGTCGGAAACCCCGGCGTCGGCGCCGTGAAGCTGATAGTCCCGCCATTGAACGGCATCACATTCTCCTCCACCTCGCACGCGGTCGCGAGGCTCGACGGATCATAAGCGGTGGGAACGCCGTTGCAATTGCCGGAGTTCACGGGGGTACCCCCGTGATTGAACCCTGGGCAGCGTTGACAGCGATGCCGCCGAGTCCGCATATCCGGCGCAACACGACACCGTCGGAGGCGGCCATGGATTTCGCGCTCAGCGAGGAGCAGCAAGCGATCCGGGATATGGCGCGGGCGTTCGCGCAGGAGAAGCTGGCGCCGAACGCCGCGGCGTGGGACGAAGACGAAGTCTTTCCGGTCGATGTGCTGCGTGAGGCGGCGGCCCTCGGACTCGCGGGGATCTATGTCCGCGACGATGTCGGTGGGTCCGGGCTGGGACGGCTCGATGCCGCGTTGATCTTCGAGGAACTGTCGGCCGGCTGCGTCTCGACCGCGGCGTTCCTGTCGATCCACAACATGGTCTCGTGGATGGTCGACCGCTTCGGCACCGAGGAACTGCGAGCCCGTTTCCTGCCGTCGCTGACGTCGATGGGATCGATTGCCAGCTATTGCCTGACCGAGCCCGGCTCGGGCTCCGACGCGGCCGCCCTCAAGACCCGGGCCGACAAGGTGGGCAACTCCCATTACGTCCTGAACGGTGGCAAGGCGTTCATCTCCGGCAGTGGCGCCAGCGACGTGTACGCCGTGATGTGCCGCACTGGCGGCGACGGCCCGAAGGGCGTGTCCTGCGTTCTGGTCGAGAAGGGCACCCCGGGCCTGAGCTTCGGCAAGAAGGAACGCAAGCTCGGCTGGAACAGCCAGCCGACGGCCATGGTGACCTTTGAGGACTGCAAGGTGCCTGCCGAGAACCTGGTCGGATCCGAGGGCGAGGGCTTTCGGATCGCCATGCAGGGGCTCGACGGCGGCCGCATCAACATTGCCGCCTGCTCGCTCGGCGGCGCCCGGGCCGCGCTCGAACAGGCGCTGTCCTACGTCAAGGACCGCAAGCAGTTCGGCAAGCCGATCGCCGATTTCCAGGCGACCCAGTTTCGTCTCGCCGACATGGCCACCGAGCTTGATGCGGCCCGACTGCTGGTGCATCGCGCCGCCGCCAGCCTCGATGCCAAGTCTCCCGAGGCGACCCAGCACGCCGCCATGGCCAAGCGGTTCGCCACCGATGTCGGGTTTCAGATCGTCGACGAGGCGCTGCAACTCCACGGTGGGTACGGCTACCTGAAGGACTTTCCGGTGGAACGCCTGCTGCGGGATCTGCGGGTGCATCGGATCCTCGAGGGTACCAACGAGATCATGCGAGTGATCATCGCTCGCAAGCTTCTGGCCGACTGACATCGGCACGCCCGCAATTCCCTCGCAGACTGGAGAGACCGGTGTCCGAAGAGATCCGCTTCACCGTGGATGGTGGCCTCGCCACCGTCGAATTGACCCGGCCGAAGGCGCTGAACGCGTTGACGCTGGGCATGATCCGCGAGTTGCACCCCCGCCTGGAGGCCTGGGAGGACGACGAGACCGTCAAGGCGGTGATCATCAGGGGTGAGGGGGAGAAGGCGTTCTGTGCGGGCGGTGACGTTCGCGCGGTCTACCGGTCGATTGTCAACGACCTCGGTGGCAAGGGGCCGTCGGAACTGTCGGCGACGTTCTTCCTTGAGGAGTATCGGCTCAACCACGCCATCCACGCTTTCTCCAAGCCCTACGTGGCAATCCTCGACGGGGTGACGATGGGGGGTGGCGTCGGGTTGTCGGTGCATGGCTCGCACCGGATCGCGACCGAGCGGTTGATGTTCGCGATGCCGGAGACCGGGATCGGCCTGTTTCCGGATGTCGGCGGCGGGTGGTTCCTTCCGCGCCTGCCCGGTGAGGTCGGCACATATCTGGCGCTGACCGGTGCGCGTCTCGACGCTGCCGGCGCGGTGGCGCTCGGCATCGCAACGCATTTCGTCCCGAGCACGCGGCTCACCGGTCTCGTGGCGGCGCTTGCCACCACGATCGGGGAGGCGGACGATGGCCGGGCGGCGATCAACGATGTTCTCGCCCGTTTCGCCGAGCCGCTCGCCGACGACCCGCTGGCCGCGCACCGGGAGATGATCGACCGGTGCTTCATGGCGGCCTCGGTGGAGGGAATTCTCGAGGCCCTCGACCGCGAGGCGGGCGCAGGCGCGGCGTTCGCGGCTGAGATGGCCGAGACGCTGCGCCACAAATGCCCGACCAGTCTCAAGATTTCGCTGGAGCAACTGCGCCGCGGGCGGGCCATGTCGAGTCTCGCGGACGTCCTGGCCATGGAGTACCGGTTGTCGCAGCACTGCATGCAGGGCACCGAGTTCTTCGAGGGAATCAGGGCGGTTCTGGTGGACAAGGACCACGCGCCGAAATGGAGCCCGGACACCCTGGCGGGCGTGACCGACGGGCTGGTGGCCCGGCATTTCGCCGCGATCCCCGGTCGCGAGTTCACGCTCTGAGCGTGGCTTGACCGAATCGCGGCGCGCCGCGAGCATCGCACAGGATCGAACGATCGGATCCGGATCGAGGGAGATACGAGCATGGCGACCATCGGCTTCATCGGCCTCGGCAACATGGGGCTGCCCATGGCCCGGAACCTGCTCAAGGCGGGCCATAGGGTGCAGGGGTTCGACATGGCGGACGCGCAGGTCTCGGCGCTGGCGGCCGACGGCGGTGTGGCGGCCGACACGGCTGCCGGCGCCGTGGAGGGTGCGGAGGTGGTCGTCACCATGCTTCCCGCCGGCGAGCACGTCCGGACGGTGTATGGCGAGTCGGTGATCGGCAGGGTGCCGTCGGGGACGCTGCTGATCGACTGCTCGACGATCGACGTCGAGAGCGCGCGGGCGGTGGCATCCGACGCCGAGGCGGCTGGACTGGCGATGATCGACGCGCCGGTGTCCGGCGGGGTCGGCGGCGCGACCGCCGGGACACTGACGTTCATGGTCGGAGGCCCCGACTCGGCGTTTGCCCGGGCCGAGCCGCTGCTTCAGGCGATGGGAAAGACCATCGTGCACGCCGGTGGTCCCGGGAACGGACAGGCTGCGAAGATCTGCAACAACATGATGCTCGGCATCTCGATGATCGCGGTCAGCGAAGCCTTCGCGATGGCCGAGAAGCTCGGCCTCGACTCCGCCCGACTGTTCGCCATCGCCTCTAGATCGTCGGGTCAGAGCTGGGCGATGACGTCTTACTGCCCGGTGCCCGGCATGGTCGAGGCGGCGCCATCGAATCGCGATTTCAAGCCGGGTTTCACCGCTTCGATGATGCTGAAGGACCTCGCCCTGGCGGAGGATGCCGCCGAGTCGGTGGGCGCTGCCACCCCGCTCGGGCACGAGGCAGCACGGCTTTTCAGGGAGTACGTGGAAAGCGGTCACGGAGCGGTGGATTTCTCAGGTATCATCCAGATGCTTCGCCAGCGGTGATCGTTCGAGAGAGATCGAAACCCGTTGATCGAAGTATCTTTATGGTCTAATTGCCCCGACAGGTTCCCTGCGGTTGCGATGATCGGCTAGACTACGACCATGTCGAATCCCGATACCGGTGTTTCTCCGAGCGACGTGGGCTCCGTGGTCAAGCGGGAGTACCTCGAGGCCATCAAGCTGATCGAGCGGCTGCACCGGCAGTTTCTCGAGGTGGTGAAGACTGAACTCGACCGAATCGGGGTCGAGGACATCAACAACATCCAGGCGCTGATCCTGTTCAACATCGGACAGGAGGAACTGACGGTCGGGGAATTGACCAACCGTGGGTACTATCTCGGCTCCAACGTCTCCTACAACGTCCGCAAGATGGTCGAGAATGGCTATCTGGTGCAGGAGCGGTCGACGCATGACCGCCGGTCGATCCGGGTCCGGCTGTCGGACAAGGGCCTTGAGCTGTGCGGCCAGATCGGCGCCATGTTCGAGCGTCACGCCGCCGCTCTCAGCGACTCCGCGATCGCGTCCGAAGAGCTGAACGCGGCCAGCGTCTCCTACCGCCAGCTTGAGCGGTTCTGGATCTCGATGCTGAACTACAACCTTCGCGGCACCATCCTCTGACGTACCGGTGGCCGCTCGGCCGGCCGGCATTTCCCTTGGACAGGTCCGACCCCCTTTCATAGAGTGCGCGCCTTGCCGCCTCGACGTGAGAATGGGTCATGCGCCTTTCCCGGTACTTTCTGCCAACGATGAAGGACACTCCGCGCGAGGCGGAGATCGTCTCCCACCGGCTGATGCTGCGCGCCGGGATGATGCAGCAGGCGAGCGCCGGGATTTACTCATGGCTGCCGCTTGGCTTCCGCGTCCTGAAGAAGATCGAGCAGATCGTCCGCGAGGAGCAGGACGCCGCCGGTTGGCAGGAAACGCTGATGCCGACGATCCAGCCGGCCGACCTGTGGCGCGAGAGCAGCCGCTACGACGACTACGGCAAGGAGATGCTCCGCATCAAGGACCGGCACGACCGCGACATGCTGTACGGGCCGACCAACGAGGAGCTGATAACCGACATTTTCCGAACCCACGTCCGCAGCTACCGGGAGTTACCGGGACGCCTGTACCATATCCAGTGGAAGTTCCGGGACGAGGTCCGGCCACGCTTCGGCGTGATGCGCGGTCGCGAATTCCTGATGAAGGACGCGTACTCGTTCGATATCGACTTCGAATCCGCCAAGCGTGCCTATAACCGCCAGTTCGTCGCCTATCTGCGCACCTTCGACCGGCTCGGACTGAAGGCGATCCCGATGGCGGCCGATTCCGGCCCGATCGGCGGCGATATGAGCCACGAGTTCATCATTCTCGCTGACACAGGCGAGAGCGAGGTGTTCTGCCACAAGGACTGGCTGACCACCGACGCGGTGCCGGCGAGCGTCGACTACGAGGGCGACCTGCAGCCGATCGTCGACGCCTGCCTGGCACGCTACGCCGCCACCGACGAGAAGCACGATCCGGCGTCCTGCCCGATCGCCGAGGCCGAACTGGTCCGCACCCGCGGGATCGAGGTCGGTCACATCTTCTATTTCGGAACCAAGTACTCCGAGCCGATGGGCGCCAAGGTGGCCGGGGCCGACGGCAAGGAAACCGCGGTCCACATGGGGTCCTACGGGGTCGGCGTGTCGCGGCTGGTGGGCGGCATCATCGAGGCGTCGCACGACGATGCCGGGATTGTCTGGCCGGAGCCGGTCGCGCCGTTCAAGGTCGGCCTCGTGAACATCAAGGTCGGCGATGGCGCCTGCGACGCGACCACCGAAGACCTTTACGCCCGCCTGGGACGGGCCGGCGTGGAGGTTCTGGTCGACGACCGCGAGGAGCGGCCGGGCCCGAAGCTCGCCAACATGGACCTTATCGGCCTTCCGTGGCAGGTCATCGTGGGCCCCCGCGGGCTGGCCAACGGCGTGGTCGAAGTCAAGAACCGCCGCACCGGCGAGCGCGAGGAGATGACGCCGGACGCGGCGCTGAACCGGCTTGCCGGGTGAGGGCGCGCGCGGCTGAGCGGCGGCAACTCGCGGGGGGACTTCCCGAATGATCTTCGGAGCCTTCGAGCGGATGCTGGCGATTCGATACCTGCGGGCGCGCCGGCAGGAGGGGTTCATTTCGGTGATCGCGGGGTTCTCCCTGCTGGGCATCGGCCTCGGCGTCGCGACCTTGATCATCGTCATGAGCGTCATGAACGGCTTCCGGGCCGAACTGATGGGGCGCATCCTCGGACTGAACGGTCACGCGGCGGTGTACTCGAGGACCGGCTACATCGAGGACTTCGACCGGGTGGCGGTGCAGGTGGCCTCGATCCCCGGCATCTTCAGCGTCACACCCCAGGTCGAGGGTCAGGCGATGCTGGTGGCGGGCGGCAACGCCTCGGGCGGGGTGGTGCGGGGGTTGCGGCCCAGCGACATTAAGGCGAAGGCCCTGATCGGCGGCAACATCGTCGCCGGGACGCTGGATCGCTTCGAAGGCCGCGATGCGGTGGTGCTAGGCGAGCGACTGGCCACCCGCCTGCGCGTCGGAGTCGGGGACAAGGTCACCATGATCTCCCCAACGAGCGCGGTCACGGTGATGGGCAGCGTGCCGCGCATGAAGGCCTATGACGTGGTGGCGCTCTTCAACGTCGGCATGTCGGAATACGACAACACCTTCGTGTACATGCCGCTGCAGGCGGCGCAGGTGTTCTTCCGATCCGGCGAGACCGTCAACGCGCTGGAGATCTTCACGACCGATCCGAACGACATCAGGCGGTTCCGCATTCCGCTTCTGGAGACGCTTCCCACGGATCTCTATTTTTTCGACTGGCAGCAACAGAATTCTAGTTTTTTCAACGCGTTGCAGGTCGAGCGTAACGTGATGTTCCTGATCCTTACGCTGATCATCCTGGTGGCGGCCTTCAATATCATCAGTTCGCTGATCATGCTGGTGAAGGACAAGGGTCGCGACATCGCCGTGCTGCGAACCATGGGGGCGACGCGGGGCATGATCACCCGGGTGTTCTTCATGACCGGGGCCAGCGTCGGGCTGGTCGGAACCGCGCTCGGCTCGGCCATCGGCCTGCTGTTCTGTCAGAACATTGAGGCGATCCGGCAAGCCCTCCAGACCCTGACCGGCGTGACGCTGTTCGACCCGATGATCTATTTCCTCAGCCGGATGCCGGCCGAGGTCGATCCCTGGGAGGTCGGCACGGTTATCGCGATGGCCCTCGGTCTCAGTTTCGCGGCCACGATCTACCCCGCCTGGCGCGCCGCTCGAATCGACCCAGTCGAGGCGCTGCGCTATGAGTAGCGAGCCGGCCCTCCGGCTGGAGGGCGTGACCCGGCGATTCGGCTCTGGCGACACCGCGCTGGATATCTTGCGAGGGGTGAACCTGTCGCTGCGGCCGGGCGAATTGGTGGCGCTGGTGGGACCGTCCGGGGCGGGCAAGTCGACCCTGCTCCACATCGCGGGCCTGCTGGAGAGCCCAACGTCGGGCAAGGTGATGATCGGTGGCAAGGACTGCGCCGGGCTCGGGGATTCCGGCCGCACTCTCCTGCGGCGCGATTCGATCGGCTTCGTCTATCAGTTTCACCACCTCCTGCCGGAATTTTCGGCCCGTGAGAATGTGATGATCCCGCAGATGGTCGCGGGGCTGTCGGGCGCCGAGGCCGGTGAGCGTGCCGACCAGTTGCTGAAGATGGTGGGGCTCGAGGCCCGCTTAGGCCACCGTCCTGCCAAGCTGTCCGGAGGCGAGCAGCAACGGGTCGCCATCGTGCGGGCGATCGCCAACGTTCCGCAGGTCCTGTTAGCGGACGAGCCGACCGGCAACCTCGACCCGCAGACCGCGTCGGAGGTGTTCGACCAACTTACGCGTATCGTCCGGGCGACCGGGCTGGCGGCCTTGATCGCCACCCACAACCTCGATCTGGCTGCAGCGATGGACCGAACGTATGAGTTGCGGGACGGGCTGGTCGTGGAGCGTCCGCGCTGAGCGGAAGCCGACGGGACCACTCAGGCTCCGCCAATACCGGTAGCGTTCTTGATGGTTGCCCGGTCGAGGCGGGCACCCACCTGCAGGCTGCCGGTCAGGTCGACGCCGTCGAGCACCGCGCCGACGAAGTTGGAGTCTCGCAGGTCGGCACTGCGGAACCGAACCGGCAGGCTCTTGCCTGTGCGGCGACCCTTCGGATCCAGGATCTCGGCGCCTTCGATCCGCGCTCCGACGAAGCATGAGTTGGTCAGGACGCATTCCGAGAAATTGGTTCCCGAGAGCCGGGCCAGCGAGAAGTCGGCGCCTTCCAGATTGGCCTTGCGGAAGGATGTCAGGAACAACTCCGATCGAACGAACGCTGCGCCCGACAGGTTGGTCTCCTCGAACGATACGCCGCGCACGTCGCAGCTCGAGAAGTCAAGGCCCCTCATGTCCTTACCAAGAAACACCGCCCGCATCCCGAGCCGTCCGTTGCTGGCGATCCAGGTGCTGTGAAAGCGCAGTGCCGTCTCGATCTCGTCGGGCAGGCTGGATTCGGTGTCGCGATGGATCGCCCCCATCAGATTGGTGTTATCGATAATCGCCTTCGACAGGTCGACGTTGCGCAGGTTGGCGTCCGACAGGTTTGCCCCGCGAAGATTCGCGCCGTCGAGATTTGTGCCGGTCAGGTTGGCGTTCTTGAGGTTGCAGCCTGACAGGTCGGCGCCCGACAAGTTGGCGCCGGCGAGGTTGACCGCGTGCAGCATCACGTCACGGAACACGGCGCCGCGGGCGCTGCTGACCGACAGATTGGCCTCCGACATGTCGGAGCCGGAGAAGTCGGCGCCGTCTAGCTTGGCCTCCGAGAAGTTGGTGCTGCGCTGCTCTTCCTGGCCCCAGGTCACGACGTGTCCCGGGCGCATGTCGGCACCGCGCAGCACCGCGCCGGAGAGGTCGGCCATGGCGAAGTTGGCGCCCCGCAGGTCGGCCCTCTCGAAGTTGGCGGACTGCAGGTCGGCGTTCGAGAAGTCGCATCCGAAGAGGTCGGCTTCCGAGAAGTCGGTCACGCGCGCCTGCGCCTTCACGAAGCTGGCACCGGTCATGATCGATCGGCGGAGGTCGAGGGTGTCGAGCGTCTTGCCGTTCAGGTTCCCACCTTTCATGACCAGACGCCGACCGTTCGGGCGTCCGGTCAGATAGGCGATGTGCGCCTTGATAGCCTTGGCGACCTCAAATGGGACGTCGACGGGTCTTGTTACGACGGGTGGTGGCATGGTCAGTCGCCAAACAGCGGATTACATCCTGGAAAACGACCATGCCCGACGAGTGTGAACAGGCAGTAAACGTATGGCACGGAAAGTGGTTAACGCGTCCAACCCGAGTCCCGGCACGTGGATCTGCGGGTTCGGGGGTCGAACGCCAGCCAAGCCCTGGCTTGACGGATGCACGGTGACCGTCGCGCCGGCGCGTGGGAAGATTAAGAACATCGCTGGAGCCGCTCTATGAGCCACGTTGATTTCGTCCATCTGCGCGTTCATTCCGCCTATTCGCTGGCCGAAGGCGCCCTGCACGCAAAGCAGCTCGTCAAGCTGGCGAAGCAGAATCGGATGCCGGCGGTGGCGATGACCGACAGCGGCAACCTTTTCGGCGCCCTGGAATTCGCGGTTACGGCATCGGGCGAGGGGGTGCAGCCGATCGTCGGCGTGCAGATCAAGGTGCGCCGCCCGGCGGAACCGGATCGCCGCGGCCTGCGGGTGGTCGCCGGCCGCGACGTCCCACCGGACCAACTGGTCCTGCTGGTGCAGTCTGAGACCGGCTATCGGAACCTTATGGGGTTGGTCAGCCGGGCCTATCTGGAGACCTCAGGTGACGACGAGCCGCAGATCGACCTTGAGGAGCTGGATGGCTGTACCGACGGGCTGATCGCGCTCACTGCGGGGCCGCGCGGCGCCGTGGGCCGGCAACTCCTCGACGGCCGCGACGCCGAGGCCGAGGCGATGCTGCTGCATCTCAACCGGTTGTTCCCAGGACGGCTTTACGTCGAACTTCAGCGCCATTTCCTGGAGGAGGAGAATCGGATCGAGTGTCGGCTGATCAACCTTGCCTACGCCCACGACGTGCCGCTGGTCGCGACCAACGAGGTGTTCTTTGCTGACGAGGGCATGCATGAGGCACACGATGCGTTGTTGTGCATCGCCGAGAGCACCACGGTCGGCAACCCGAAACGCCGGCGCGTGACCTCGCATCACCGCTTCAAGTCGGCCGAAGAGATGCGCGAGCTGTTTGCCGACCTGCCCGAGGCGATCGACAACACCGTCGTGATCGCGCGGCGCTGCGCCTACATGCCCCGCAAGCTCGATCCGATTCTGCCGCGTTTCGAGACCGAGGCAGGGCGCACGGAGTCACAGGAACTTCGGGCCCAGGCCGAGGCGGGTCTGCTGGCCCGTCTCGACGCGCACGTGTTCATCGCCGACATGGATGCCGGCCGTCGGCAGGAGGTTGCCCGGCCTTATCACGAGCGCCTGGCGATGGAACTCGGCGTGATCGAACAGATGGGGTTTCCCGGGTATTTCCTGATCGTTTCCGATTTCATTAAATGCGCTAAAGCC
>CAYNFA010000083.1:0-10431 GCA_964396345.1 uncultured Thalassobaculum sp. | reverse complement strand
GCCGAGCCCGTCCCGGAACAGGGCGATGGCGCGGTCGATGTCCCGCACCGTGAAGCTGGTGTGGTTGGTCCCGGTCACCCGAACGCTTGCCATCATCGTCTCCCGCGGTCCTTGCATGTGCAAAACGAAGCCGGGATCATACCGTCTGGTCTTGCGCATTTCGAGGTGCGGCCGGCGGATGCTCGCCGTCCGCCGGGGCGGGCTGGGACGGGCTGTGAACTGGGACGACCTGCGCTATTTCCTGGCCGTCGCCGGCGAGGGCAGCCTGTCGGGCGCCGCCCGGACCCTGCACGTCAACCCGGCGACGGTCAGCCGCCACGTCGACGCCCTGGAGGAGCGTTTCGCGGTCCGGCTCTTCGATCGCCGCCAGGACGGCTACGGCCTTACCCCGGCTGGAGAGAAACTGCTGGTGCGGGCGCGCGGCATCGAGTCCGAGATGTTCGCTCTCGGCCGCTCGTTCGACGCCGAGGATCGCGGGCTGGCCGGTACCGTCACGGTGACCGCCACCGAATCCCTGACCGTGCCGTTCCTGATCCGCAACCTGCCGCTGCTGCAGGAGCGACACCCCGGCATCCGGCTGCAACTGGTCAACGATTACCGGATGCTGAACCTGTCGCGGCGGGAGGCGGACGTGGCGATCCGGCTCGCTCGTCCCGACCAGGGCGACCTGTCGCTTCGCAAGCTGGGGGTGATGGGGTTCGGCCTGTACGCTTCGCCGGACTACTTGGCGGCGTGCGGTCGGCCGGGGACGGCCGCCGACCTGCGAAACCACCGGGTGATCGACTGGCTGGACGGCTTTCCCGAGAACGCCACCGTGTTGTGGTTACGCCGTCAGCTCGGCGACAATTTGCCGGTTTTCTCGACCAACCCGGCGAGCGCCCGGCTGGCGGCGGCCCGCCAGGGCGTCGGCATCGCGCTGGTCCCGTGCATGGTCGCCGAGGGCGTTCAGGGCGTGGTCAGGCTGCTGCCCGACGAGCCGATCCCCGTGGTCGACCTCTGGCTGCTGGTGCATCGCGACCTCGCCCGGCTCGCCAAGGTGCGCGCTGTCCTCGACTTCATCTACGAGCGCGCCCAGGCTGAGTCGGCGCGTATCGCCGGCCGGCGCTGAGGCTCAGGCCGCGGTCAACCGTGCCGCGGAGAAGATCATCGTCAGCACCATGACCTGCCGGTTTCGCGACTTGCCCGAGGCGGCCGATTGGCGACAGTCGATGAGCCAATGTCGACACGGACGGGACGCGCGGCGCCAACGGCCACGGGTTGCCCGTGTTCGGGTTGGCTTGTGCTATCCTGCGACCGTCCGAAGTGCAGCGAAGGTGTTGCTTCTCCAGAACCTCATCCCGGCAGGCTGTGAATAGCATGTGGATAATTTTGGACCTTTCGATGCACAGGCGGTTCGTTCCGATTTCGCTCTGTTTCGGCCGATTATGGCAATTAACCTTCCGTTCAGTAACAGCTCTCGGCGGAATGGTTGCCGCGGGCCGAATGAACGGATTCCGGTTTTCCACAACCAGGAGGGTGGCGCTGGTGGTTTTCTGCCTGGCGATCGCTCCGGGCGCGAGGGCTGACGCCGTCGACCTCGAACTGGTCTTCGCCTCCGATGGCTCCGGGTCGATCGACAACGAGGAACTGCGCCTGCAACGCGACGGGTACGCGACGGCGCTTTCGGATCCGAAAGTGCTCGCCGCGATCGCCAGCGGAGCCCACGGTCGGATCGCGGTCGCGTACATGGAGTGGGGAGGCCCCGGGAGTCAACACACCATCGTCGACTGGCGGGTTATCGCCGGCGCCGATGACGCGCGGGCGTTCGGCGAGGCGCTGCGAACGACGCCGCGGGCCGCCTGGGGCTACAACTCGATCAGCGAGGCGCTCGCCTACTCCGCCGAGATGATCCGGAGCAACGCGTTCGACAGCGACCGCAAGGTGATCGACGTCTCCGGCGACGGGCCGAACATCGGCGGCCGCTCGCTCGACCTGATCCGCGATCAGGTCGTGGCCGAGGGCGTGACGGTCAACGCCCTGGTGGTGGCCAACAAGGGCGTCCGGACCGGGCCGGACGGGGAACCGCTCGAAGACTATTATCGCAACGAGGTGATCGGCGGCGTCGGGGCCTTCGTGGTGGTGGCCGACAGTGAGCGCGGCTTCACCCAGACGTTGCTCGGCAAGATGATCCGCGAGATCGTCGATCGCGACCCGACCGGCTCGCCGACGCGCCGGCTGGCCGCGCGCGACCGGAGACCCGCACGATGAGCGATCAGACGCCGGCCCACACTCTGGACGTGCGTGGCCTGAAATGCCCGCTGCCGGTCCTGAAGGCCCGCAAGGCAATCGGCACGATTCCGGTCGGGGCGCTGCTCGAGGTCCTGGCGACCGATCCGGCGGCGATGCTGGATTTCCGTCATTACGCCCGGCAGTCCGGTCACACCCTGGTGGCGGCTGAAGAAGGTGCGGAACTGCGCTTTTTGATCCGGCGCGAGGCCCCCTGACCGGCGGTCAGGGACCTTCCGCCAGATCCAGGAAGGCGCGCACCGGCGGGTGGTCGCGCCGCTCCGCCAGGCAGGCGACCACCAACTGCACGTCCGGGTCGCCGGCCAACGGACGGTCGACCAGCCGCGGATCGTTGCCGGTCTCGCCGTCGAGCACCGCCGCCACCCCGAGACCGGCCGCCACCGCTTCGCGAACCGCCTCGCGGCTGCCGAGCGACAAACGAACAATCGGCCCGGCCGAGGCGCCGGCGCAGGCCCGGTCCAGCGCGTCGCGGGTCGCCGAACCCTCCTCGCGCCCGATCATCGTCACCCCGTCGAGGTCGGCGGGGGCGATGTCCGGCCGACCCGACCAGGGGTGCCCAACCGGCATCAGAATGCGGAGGCCCTGCGCCCCCAACGGCCTGAGGTGCAGGCTCGACGGGATCGCGCCTCCGAGGGACAGCACCGCCACATCGACACGGGAATCCTGCAGCGCCGCCAGGGTTTCCGGTGCGTTTCCCATGCGCGCCTCGATTCGCACACCAGGATGCCGCTCGGCGAAGCGTGCCAGTATCGGGATCGCGGCGAACGGCCCGTCGGCGCCGATTCGCAGGGTTCCGAAAGTCAGTTCCGCCGCACCTTGGAGGGCGTCGGCGGCATCCTGGTACAAGCGGAACAGCCGGCGGGTGATCCGGTGCAGCGCCTCGCCCGCTTCGGTGGGGGTAAGGCCGTCGGGGCCACGATCGAACAGCTGGACGCCGCGCTCGCGTTCCAGGGCGCGGACCTGCACCGTCACCGCCGGCTGGGTCAGGCCGAGCCGGCGCGCCGCTTCGGTCACGCTACCGGTCTCGGCGACGGCGTGGAAGGCGCGGAGCTGCTTGTCGGTCGGCGGAATGGTCACCCGCGCAGTGTCGGCCCCTCGGGGCGGCCTGACAATCATCGCGCGGTAATGGTGGACCAGTCGCCGGACCCCCCCGGTTTGAAACGCGATCCCCCTTCGGGAACAAGGCTGCTGGTCCGCCCGGCCTCACCGTCATGGGAGCATGGCCGGGATTAACAGGGCGTGACCGGAGAAGGTTAACGGGGAACAATAAAAATTATACTGAGAGCAAAATTATCAATTCGATTTATGAGACTGGCACCGCTACCTGTCTGGAATTCGGCGTCGAACGGTGGAGACTCCAGATGACCGCACGCGATCCCTACCTGCTCACCCCCGGCCCGGCGACCACGGCGCCCGAGACCAAGGCCGCGATGCAGCGCGACTGGGGTTCGTGGGATGGTGACTTCAAGGCGATCACCGCGCGGGTACGCTCCCGGCTGGTCGCGATCGCCGAGGCCGACGAGAGCTATGCTTGCGTGCCCATCCAGGGTAGCGGAACATTCGCCGTCGAGGCGACCCTCGGTTCCCTGGTGCCGCGGGACGGCAAGGCGCTGGTGCTGGCGAACGGCGCCTACGGCAAGCGTGCCGCCGAGACCCTGGCCCGGATCGGCCGGGCCCACGAACTTTACGCCACCGCCGAGGACACCCAGCCCGATCCGGCCGAGGTCGACCGGCTGCTCGCGGGCGACCCGTCCATCAGCCACGTCCTGCTGGTCCACTGCGAGACTACCTCGGGCATCCTGAACCCGCTGGAGCCGATCGCCCGCGCGGTCGCGGCGCGCGGCCGCAGCTTGATCCTGGACGCCATGAGCACGTTCGGGGCGCTCTCGATCCCGACGTCGTCGCTGGGGCTTGGCGCGGTGATCGCGTCGGCGAACAAGTGCCTGGAGGGCGTGCCGGGCGTCGGCTTCGTGGTCGCCCGCAAGCGCGACCTGGAGGCGGCCACCGGCAACGCCCACTCGCTGTCGCTCGACCTCGCCGACCAGTGGTCGTACATGGAGCGCACGGGGCAGTGGCGATTCACGCCGCCGACCCATGTGATGGCGGCGCTCGACACCGCCATCGACCTGCACACGGCCGAGGGCGGCACCCCGGCGCGCGGCTCGCGCTACGCCGCCAACCGCCGGGCGGTGGTCGATGGCCTGCGGGCACTCGGCATCGAGCCGTTGCTTCCAGACGCCCTGCAGTCGCCGATCATCGTGACCTTCCGCTGCCCGGACGACCCGCGCTTCGGATTTCAGCCGTTCTACGACCGGCTGAAGGCCGAGGGCTTCATCATCTATCCCGGCAAGATGACGGCCGCCGAGACCTTCCGGATCGGCTGCCTCGGAACGCTGACGCCGGGCATCATGCGCGACGTGGTGGCGGCGGTGGCGAGGGTTCTCGACGACCTCGGCGTCGCCCGCCGGCGCGCGGCCTGAGCGGAGTGGCATCGATGGGCAAGAGCGGTTCCAGGGTCGACGCGGTCATCTTCGACTGGGCCGGCACTGTCGTCGACTTCGGCAGCCGGGCGCCGGCGGGTGCCTTCGTGGAGGTGTTTCGCCGCCACGGCGTGGCTATCTCAATCGCCGAGGCGCGCGGACCGATGGGCTCGGAGAAGCGCGAGCACGTCGCCTCCCTGCTGGCCGATCCCGGCATCGCCGAACGATTCCGCGCCGCCACCGGCCACGTCCCGGGCGAGGCCGACATCGACGCGATCTACCGTGACTTCATCCCGCTGCAGATCGCCGTGCTGGAGAGCCACGCGACGCTGGTGCCGGGCACCGCCGAGACCGCCGCCTGGTTGCGGGCGCGGGGCACCAGGATCGCCGGCAACACCGGCTACAACGCCGAGATGAGCGCGGTGAACGAGCGGCTGGCGAAGCCGCAGGGTTACTCACCCGACGTCTGCGTGGCGGCGAGCGACGTTCCGCGTGGCCGGCCGGCGCCGGACATGGCGCTGAAGTGCGCGCTCGACCTCGGCGTCGGCTCGGTCAGGTCGTGCGTCAAGGTCGACGACACGGTGCCGGGCATCCTGGAGGGGCTGAACGCCGGCATGTGGACCGTCGGCGTGACGGTCAGCGGCAACGAGGTCGGACTGTCCGAGGCGGAATGGGACAAGCTGCCGGCGGCCGAGCAGGACCGGCTGCGGGCGGCGGCCACCAAGCGGCTGGTCGAGGCGGGCGCCCACTACGCGATCGACTCGGTCGCCGACCTCCCGGCGGTGATCGAGACCATCGAGCGGCGCCTGGCGGCCGGCGACCGGCCGTAGGCGCCGCCCGGGCCTTACTTCACGACGATCCAGTAGGACTCATCCCCGGTCCCCTTCAGCGCGTTGCTGCAGTACGACCAGACGTCGGTGCGGTTCTTGGCCTCGGTTGGCGACACCGTCGATCCGCAGTAGCGCACGAGCGACATCGGCTTGGCGGGGCGGGTCTTGGCGGTCGGGTCGAGGACCAGCGCGACCTCGCGGAAGCCCTTGCAGCCGGTGTAGACGGTCATCGGAACGGCCAGTCCGGAACGCACGCCGTCGGCCGGCTTGAGAAACGTGGTCTCGGCCTTGGAGCAGGTCAGAGCGGTCGTGGCCGCCCGCACCTCGCTCGCGGACACCGCCAGGGCGGACAGGGCGATCAGCCCGCAGGCGGTGGTGGTCAGGATGCGTCGGGTCATTGTGTTGCCCCCAGGGTGATGGAGCGGCAACCATGCATGGACCCGGTGACAGCGGCGTGACCGTCCCGTTACCGGACGGCTACACCATCCCGTCGGTCCCCGCTCCGCACACCAGGGCGCACACCGTCGAGCCGGGCCGCACCGCGACCGCGCCGGTCGCCAGCGCGGCGATCCCTGCGGCCCCGCTCAACTCCGCCGCCAGCCCGCATTCGAACCACAGCCAGCGGGCGGCCTCGCGCATGGCCTCGTCGGAGACCAGCACGAGGTCGTCGACATGCGCGGAGACCAGGTCGTAGTTGATCTGTTCGGTGCGGCGCGGCGCCAGGGTTCCGGCGACGGTGGTGATGGCCTCGAGCGTCACCGGCCGGCCGGCGGCGCGGCTGGCGTGGTGGGTCGGCGCACCGACCGGCTCGATGCCGACGATCCGGACCTTCGGGCGCAGCGCCTTAAGGGCGGTCGCGACACCGGCGATCAAGCCGCCGCCGCCGATCGCCACCAGCACGGTGTCGACGTCGGGGATCTGCTCGACGATCTCCAGGCCGAGCGTGCCCTGGCCGGCGATCACGCTCGGCGGTGCGAACGGGTGCACGAAGGTCAATCCTTCGGCCTCGGCCCGGGCCAGGGCGGCAACCGCCGCCTCGTCGAACACCGCACCCTCGATCACCACCTCGGCGCCCCAGGTCTTGAGCTTCTCGGCCTTGTCGGCGGGCGCGCTGGTCGGCAGGTAGACCACGGCCCGGGTGCCGCCGATGCGGGCGGCGTAGGCGACGGCGAGGCCGTGGTTGCCGCCCGACGCGGTGATCAGGCCGCGGCGCACCCGCTCCTCGGGCAGCGACAGCAGGGTGTTGACGCCGCCTCGCACCTTGAAGCTGCCGGTGGGCTGCAGGCAGTCCAGCTTCAGCACCAGCCGCGACTCCGGGATCACCGGGGTGCGCATGGGACCGACCTCGAGCACCGGGGTTCGGCGAACCTTGCCGGCGATGCGGGCGGCGGCCGATCGGATGTCGGCCAGAGAGACTGTCTCGACCCGCCCGTCCATCAGCCCGCGATCCCGCCGTCGACGATGAAATGCTGGCCGGTGGTGTACGCGCTCTCGTCGCCGGCGAGGTACACGGCCATGGCGGCGATCTCCTCGGCGGTCCCGAGACGGCCAAGCGGCTGTCGGGCGATGAACTCGCGTCGGGCCTGCTCCGGATCGGCGAAGGCGTTGATACGGTCGTCGAGGGATGGCGACTGCACGGTACCGGGACAGATCGCGTTGCAACGGATGCCCTGGCGCAGGAAGTCGGCGGAGACCGACTTGGTGAGGCCGATCACGGCGGCCTTGCTGGTGCCGTAGACGAACCGGAAGGGAATGCCTTTCACGGTCGACGACACCGACGCCATGTTGATGATCGAGCCGCCGCCGTTCGCCAGCATCGCCGGAAGGAACGCCCGGATCATCCGGTACATTGCCCTGACGTTGAGGTTCATCGAGAACTCGAAGGCGTCCTCGTCGCATTCCAGGATGGTGCCGTGATGGACGTAGCCGGCGCAGTTGAACAGCGCGTCGACGGCGCCGATCTCGGACGCCGCCGCGGCGATGGCATCGGGATTAAGCACGTCGAGCACCCGGGTGCGGACCCCCGCTACGGCGTCCAACTCGGCGAGTTTGCCGGCGTTGAGATCGGTGGCGATAACCTCCGCGCCCTCGCGGGCGAACGCTTCGACGGTCGCCCGCCCGATTCCTTGCGCTGCCGCGGTGACGAGCGCCTTCTTCCCCTGGAGCCGACCGGTCATGGGTTTCCTCCCAAAAATTCGCCTGGGCCGGCTGTAGGCCGGGCCAATCGCGGGAGACTAGCCCATCAGGCCGGAGTGTCCACGGGAACGGTGGGCGGTCCCGCGAGGGCGTAACGGATCGGGGTGGGCAACTGACGGGGGAGTGTGGAACAATATGCTATCCGGCTCATTTGACTACCAAAAGCGAGACCGTCCCATGTCGCAGGGAGAAGATGTTTCCAAAGTCGATATCGGGCTGGAGCGCGATGTCTTTCTGCGTTCGCTGCTTCGCGAGCTCTCCGGAACGCTGGAGAAGGTCGTCGGGGTCGAGGAGGCCGCCGGCTACATCAGCGTGGTGGGCGGCGTGATCGGCGAGCAGATCGACACCGGCTATCGCCAGGCGTTGCGGGTCGAACGGTTGTCCCGCCGGCAGGTGACGGAGGTCCTCGTGGATCTGAAGCGGCGCATCCAGGGCGACTTCTACGTCATCGAGGAACACGATGACCGGCTGGTCCTTGGGAACCGTGCGTGCCCGTTCGGGGACCACGTCAGGGGACGCCCGACGCTGTGCATGATGACGTCCAACGTGTTCGGGGTCATCGCCGCGCAGAATCTAGGGTATGCGCGGGTTGCGGTGCAGGAGGCGATCGCCACCGGCCATCCCGAGTGCCGGGTGGTGGTGCACTTCAAGGTCGGCGATCATGTCGAAGCAAACGCGCGCGAGTATTTCAGGGTCGAGGAATGAACGCGCGCTCCGGCTCTCTGCCATCTTTGGAATTCATCGCCGAGCCGACCGCGCTTCTGGAAAGAAGCGGGGCGGTGATTGCGATGAACGGCGCGATGCGCCGGCTTCTGGGGGGCGATTGCAGTGAACTGGATCTGTTCGACTTCGTGGAATCATCGCACGAGGAATTCAGCGCCTATCTGCGACGGTCGAGCGCGTCGACGTCACCGATCGTCGGTGCCGTGACGTTCCGGGCGGGCGAGGGCATCGCCCAGTTTCGACTGAACTGTGCCCGGCGGTCGGGCGAGGCGGCAGACGGGATCCTGGTGCTGCGGTGCCTGTCGACCCGCAACAGCCAATTTTCGGTCCTGCAGCGTCAGGTCGACGACTTGAACGCTCAGCTTCACGTCCGGCAGCGTGAGAAGACAATTCTTCAGGAAGCTTTGCGAGACAACCACGGTCTTCTCAGAGAACTGTAGCATCGAGTGAAGAACAATATCCAGTTGATGCAGTCGTTGATCCAAATGTCGGCCAAAGGGCGGCAGACCGACGCGGTCCAGGAACTGGTAACCGGCGCCAGGTTCAGGCTTCAGGCGATGGCGAGCGCCCAGGAAGCGATGAACCGATCGGTCCAGTTCGGGACTGTTCCGGTGGGGATCTTGCTGAGCGAACTCGTTGACTCTATCGGCCGCAATTTCGAAGCGACCCAGAACCTCCAGCTTGAGATCTCCGACGCGGACCTGCCGAACGACATCGCTCACGCCGTTGCTCTCATCACCAACGAACTGGTAACGAACGCGATCAAGCATGGGCTGGCCGACGGGCGTGGGCGGATCCTGGTCAGCTTCGACGAGGTGAACGACGGATTTCAGCTGGTCGTTCACGATAGCGGTCGGGGCATGGATGCCCGCCCCGAGATGCAGTCTTCGGGCCTCAGGCTGGTGAGAGCCCTGTGCCGCCAGATCGGCGGGGACCTGGAGATCGCGAACACGAACGGCGCGAAATGCTCCGTCCGGTTCGCAAAGAGCCTTGAAGGAGCGGCCACATGAGCGTGCCTCGCAGGGGCTACCCGCAACCGGAGCCGGGCGCGCGGCGGGAGCGACAGGGATGCTCGTGGCAGACGGCGGACGCTGGCGGAAGCCGGGCGCGGGATGCCGGCGATGGGGGGGCTCCCGAGCCGGTTCCGCGAGCGCCTTCCCGAGGGACGCCGGGGGACCCGGGGTTGTTCCCCGGCTCTTGCAGCCCCGGAGGGCAGCCTCCATCGCCCGATCGGCGGTCGCAGCAAGGGCGCGCCGCCGGGCTCAAGCCGGACCGCCTGCGGGTCGTCGTGGTCGAGGACGAGGCGATCATAGCCTTGGAACTCGAAATGCTGCTGACCAGCCTTGGTGCCGAGGTGGTTGCGATGGCGATGAGCGCGGACGAAGCGGTTCGACTGGCCGAGGCTGAACGACCGGACTGCATGACCATGGACATTCGCCTGCAAGGCGATCGCGACGGGGTCAGCGCGGCGGTCGAAATTTACGAGCGGTTCGGCATCCGAAGCGTCTTCGTCTCGGCCTACAGCGATCCCGGAACAGTCGCGCGCGGCGAGCGGGCGCACCCGCTCGGTTGGGTTCCCAAGCCGATCCGCCAGGACAAGCTGGAGGCCGGCCTGCGCAAGCTGGGAGACCAGTCGGCCGATTCCTGACCCCAGGGTCGTGCCTAGAGCGCCTTCAGGTACTCCACCAGCGCCATCCGGTCGTCGTGCTCCAGGCGTGGGCCGATGACGCCGCCCTGCCGAGGCCCGTCATCGAACGAGTGGCCGACGTTGCGATTGCCGCTGGCAGCCGTGTCGATGCGGGTCGTGCCGCGCCGGCAGGTTGGGTCGTAGCCGACCTTGACGGGGTCGAACTCGAGGTTGCCGAGACAAAAGGTCTTCGGCCGCTCCGCCGCCGGCGTCAGCAGGTCGTAGAGCG
>CAYNFA010000082.1:0-10471 GCA_964396345.1 uncultured Thalassobaculum sp. | reverse complement strand
CGTAGCCGCGGTCGAGGTGGTAGACCCGGCTGATGGTGGTGTCGCCGACGGCGCCGAGGCCGGCCAGCACCAGCGACACCGAGGCCCTGAGGTCGGTCGCCATCACCGGCGCGCCGGTCAGTTGCGGCACCCCCCGCACCATCGCCGAGGCGTGGTGGACGTTGATGTTGGCGCCCATGCGGCCGAGCTCCGGAACGTGCATGAAGCGGTTCTCGAAGATCGTTTCGGTGATCATCGAGGCGCCGCGCGCCACCGACCTGAGAGCCATGAACTGCGCCTGCAGGTCGGTCGGGAAGCCGGGATACGGCTCGGTCATGACGCCGACGCCGCCCACCGGGTCGGCGCCGCGCACCACCCGCAGCCCGCCCTCGACTGCCTCGACCAGCACGCCGGCGTCCCGCAGGGTCTGGATCACCGCCGCGATCAGGTCGCCGTCGGCGCCCTCGAGCACCACGTCGCCGCCGGCGACGCCGACCGCCATGGCGTAGGTCCCGGTCTCGATCCGGTCGGGGATCACCCGGTGCGCCGCGCCCGACAGCGTTCCGCGTCCCTGGATGTGGACGGTGTCGGTGCCGGCCCCGTCGATCTGCGCGCCCATCGCCGTCAGCAGGCGGGCGAGGTCGACGATCTCCGGCTCGCGGGCGGCGTTGACCAGCACGGTCTCGCCGTCGGCGAGGGCCGCCGCCATCAGCAGGTTCTCGGTGGCACCCACCGACACGAACGGGAACGCCACCCGGCCACCGCGCAGCCGGCCGCCGGACGGCGCGCTCGCCTTGATGTAGCCGTTCTCGATGTCGAGCGTCGCGCCCAGCTCGGACAGACCCTTGAGGTGGAGGTCGACCGGCCGGTTGCCGATCGCGCAGCCGCCCGGCAGCGACACCGTCGCCTCGCCGAAGCGGGCCAGCAGCGGGCCCAGCACCAGCACCGAGGCGCGCATCTTGCGCACCAGGTCGTAGGGCGCGACCGTGCTGACGATCTCGTCGGCGGACAGCGTCAGCGTGTCGCCGCCACCCTCGATGCCCTCGGCGATGTCGATCCGCACGCCGAGCTGGCGCAGGATTCTGGCCATCGACGCGATGTCGGCCAGCCGCGGCACGTTGGCGAGGCGAAGCGGCTCCGCGGTCAGCAGGCTGGCCGCCATCAGGGGCAGCGCGGCGTTCTTCGCCCCGCTGATCGGCAGCCGACCGTTGAGCGGGCGACCGCCATGCACGCGAATCTGATCCATCCGGCTCGTGTCTCGTTGCGTTTCAGGGGTTGTAGCGGAGCGGCCCCCACCCCTCAACCGCCAAGGCCAGCATCGCCAAGCATTCCGGCAAAACCGCGGCGCACCGCGTCAGGTTCCGGGCGGCGACTCGCCGTCGGGACCGGCTTTGCGCGCCCGCGCCTGGGATTTTCGGCGGTGCAGGTTGTCACGCAGCGCCCGGGCCCGCCGCTCGGCCGCCGACGGCTCGGCCGGCGCCGGCTTGCGCGACTCGGGCCCCGGCACAGGCCGCTCGGCGCCCTCTTCCCCTCGCCTGTCCGTCACCCGCGCCTCCTGGTCGTCGCCCGGCCCGCCCCGCCAGTCATGCCGCGCCGATCATGCCGTGTTGCCGGCAAGGTGAAAACCGCCTTGCGTCGGCGGGGTCGGTCTGGCATGTATGCGCGCCTCGCGGACGGCCACCGTCCAGCGCCAGATGCTGCCGTAGCTCAGGGGTAGAGCACTCCCTTGGTAAGGGAGAGGTCCAGAGTTCAAATCTCTGCGGCAGCACCATTTCCTGTAGATGCGTGTCGGCACTCAAGTCGTGTCTGGGATCGGTCGTGGTTACCGCTGCCTACAAGCGCCCATACCATGTACCTTTACCCCTGCCATGCTGGGCGAGATGATTGGTTGCCACCAGCGTATGCAGGTGTTTCTTCACGGTGTTCCGATTGGCGCCGGTGAGAGCGACAATCTGGCCGATCGTCAACCGGCCGTGCTGCGACGCCAATTCCAGAACCTGTATGGAGAGCGGCGCTAGCGAAGCAGCCGTGATGCGCTCGCGTTCCAGTTTCTTCTCCAGCCGCTGTTTCTGCTGCTGGAGGCTGCGCAGGAAGTACAGAATCCACGGTTGCCAGTCGGGCGCCTCGGTTCGGACCGTCGTCTGCGTCTGGCGCAGCGCCAGACAGTAGCCCTCCTTGCTCTGCTCGATCACGCTTTCAAGCGAGGAGTAGGGCACGTGGGTGTAACCCGCCCGCAGAAGCAGCAGCGTGGTCAGGATGCGAGAGAGGCGCCCGTTCCCGTCTTGGAACGGGTGAATCTCAAGAAAGACCACCGTGAAGATGCCAATCACCAGGAGTGGGTGAAGCGCCCGCTCTTCAAGGGCGTGGCGGGTCCACGCGACCAACTCCTGCATCTTGTGGGGCGTGTCGAAAGGCGTCGCGGTTTGGAACACCACGCCGATCTCGCGTCCGTCGGCGTCGATAGCGCTGACATGATTGGTGCTGGTCTTGTACTCGCCGCGATGACGCTCGTCCTTGGCGCTGTGGCGTAGCAGGTCGCGGTGAAGTTGCTTGATGTGGTTCTCGGTCAGTTCGATGGCCTCAGCGTGGGCGAACACCGTTTCCATCGCCTGCGCATAGCCCGCCACTTCCTGCTCGTCGCGCGTCTCGAACTGTCTGATCTCGAGGTTCGAGAGCAGGCGTTCCACCTCGCGGTCGGAGAGCTTCGACCCCTCGATGCGGGTGGACGAGCCGATGCTCTCAATCGTCGCGACGCGGCGCAGGGCCGATAGACGTTCGGGGGCCAGAGTGCCCAGCGCCCGCCATGCGCCCTTGAATTCGTCCAATTCGGCGATGAGGGAGAGAATTTGCAGGGTGATGGTTACGGAATCGGTCCTAAGGCTCATACCCGTACTTATACCCAAAAATACCCAAAAAGGCAAGTTTGAGCGAAGACACCCGCAAAGCGACCCATAAATACCCGTATTGGGGCGTTCGACAGATTGCCTTTGACGAAGCCGAAAACCGCGCGAGCAGACTGTAATCACTGACTCTCTGGGCTGTTGGCGCCCGGCCCGGTCAGCCCGGCCGGCGCCGGCGCATCATGACCACCGCCTGGCCGGCGACCCCGGCCAGCATGATCGTGCCGCCGATCAGGGTTTCCGGGCTCGGCCGCTCGGCCAGCAGGGCCCACACCCAGATCGGCGCCAGCACCACCTCGATCAGCGACAGCAGCGTCAGCTCGACCGCCGGGAGGTGGCGGGCGCCAGCGGTGTAGATCACCAGCCCGAGGCCGATCTGCCCGACGCCGAGGACCGTGCACAGCCAGATGTCGTAGCCGCCGATGGCGATGTCGCCGCCGGCCGCCGCCAGGCCGACGAGCGCGGAGAACAGCCCGGCGAAAAACACCGCCGGCAGCATGTCGACGTCGCGGCGGACCCGCACCGTGACCGTGTAGGACGCAAATCCCAGCGCGGCCCCCAGGGCGAACAGGTTGCCGAGCAGCCTGCCGCCCTCGACGGCGCCGGCGGTGATGATGCCGACGCCGACGATGACGCAGGCGATCGCGAAGACGGTCGACCGGCCGAGCCGTTCGCCGAGAAAGATCCGGGCCAGCAGCACCGACGCGATCGGCGAGCAGCACAGGATGAACACCGCGTTCGCCACCGTGGTTTCCGCCAGGGCGAGGATCCAGCAGGTGAAGGCGATGCCGAGGAACACGCCGGCGAGCGGGGCGTGCCAGCCGGCGGCGCGAACCATCGCCATCGGCCGGAAGCCGCTGCGCAGCACGATCAGCAGGATCAGGAACGGCACCAGCGTGCCGGAGCGCCAGAACACCACCTGCCACTGGTCGGCGTCCTCGATCAGGCGGAACACGATGCCCGACGTGCTCCACAGCACGGCGGCGGCGACCACCATCAGGAGGGCCGGCAGGCGGGCCCGGTCGTCGGGGTCGACCGGAAGTGCGGCCGGGTCGGCGGTGGCCATCGCAATGCAACTCCGGGATCAACGCCGGACAGGCGCCGTCACCGCAATGCGCCGCCGCCCGGCGTCGGTCAATCGGGAAAATCGATCCCACCCCGGCCACCGCCGGTCGGAGCACGAGACTCCGGCTCACCCTCCGGCTAAATCCGGAACATCTTGCGCAGGATGCCGCGCTTCGGCGCCGCCTCGGCCGGATCGTCCGGCTGCCGGGCGGTCCGCCGGGCGCGGGCCGCGGCGCGGTCGCGCTCCTTGGCGCGCTGGGACTGAACCCGATCGGTGACACCGAAGCCCTGCATGAGGTGGATGCCGACGCGCAGCGCGAACTCGATGGCGACCTCGGTCTCGGCGCGCTCCAGGACGACCCGCCCGGACCCGGCCCGGCGGACGAGATCGGCCAGGACCTCGACCTCGGCCGGAGGCCGCTCCAGATCGACCGGATCCCAGCGCACCTTCAGAAAGTCAACGTGGCGCAGGAACCGCCCGGCCCGCTCGCCCTCGGCCGCGACCAGTGTCCCCAGGCTGTCCCAGCCGCCGGCGTGGAAGGCGGTGTGGATGCCGAGCCGATCGAGCTCCCGGACCGCGGCCGCGAAAGCCTCCGGGTCCGCCGGGCGGTCGGCCTCCGAGAGCTCGACGATCAGGGTCTCGTGGTCGCGCGCCGCCAACCGCCCGATCAGGTCCGGGAAGCCCGGGTCAAGCACGCTCGCCACCCGCAGGTTGATGGCGTAGGGCTCGTCGTGCCGGCCGCGGTCGTGGACGAGGTGGAACAGCATCCGCCGGTCGAGCAGCAGCGTTGCCTTGTCGAACAGCCAGGGGTTCTGCGCGAGTGGAATGCCGAGACGGTCCGCCAGCAACGCCAGTGAGACCGTCAGCTCCGAGGCGAACGGCACCGGGCTGCGCGGCTTCGCGAAATCGAAGATCGCCTGGTGGTGCACCAGCGACGAGATGTCGGCCTGCCGGAGCATCTGCTCCATGCGCAGCAGCAGCCCGAGATCGTCGCGGCGGTCGCGGTGCAGGCGGGCGGCGCGCGCCGGGTCGGGGTTGCCGACGATCGTCCGGATCCGGTCCGCCAGGGCACGGCCGTCGCGTGGCAGGGTATACCGGTCGGCCCGCACCGACCCGAGCCCCTGCTCGGTGACCAGCCCGTTCAGTTCCTCGACCGCCGCCAGCAGGCGCGGCGCCTGCTCGGCCGAGCACAGGCAGGCGAAGTCGTGCGGCGCCAGCCGCGCGATGGTCACTGTCGCCTCCGCCGCCGCGTGCTCGAAATGCTCCAGCAGCGCGCGCGCCACCGTCGGGTCGTCGACGTTCTGAACGCCGCCGAACGCCACCACGATCGCGCTGCCGCCGCGGGCCCCGCCGCGGTCCGCGATAGCCTTCAGGAACTCATGCGCGCCGATCATCGCCCCTCCCTCACCTACCGTGTTGCTTCGGGCGTCGGCATGCCGCGCGCCTCGGGCGGGTCGAAGCGGGTGCGCAGCACCAGCTCGACCCGGCGGTTCTCCTGGCGGCCCTCGGGGGTCGCGTCATCGGCCCGCGGTACGGTGTCGGCGTAGCCGGCGGCGACCAACCGGTCGGCCGGCATGCCGGCGTCGACCAGCGCGCGAACCACCGCCGCCGCCCTGGCCGCCGACAGCTCCCAGTTCGAAGCGAACAGCCAGCTCGCGATCGGCACCGAATCGGTGTGCCCCTGCACCTCGACGCGGGCCGGCGCGGCGCCGAACACCGGCGCCAATTCGCGCAGCAGGGCGCGCCCGGCCTCCTCGAGCTCGACCTTGCCGGACGGGAACAGCAGCCGGTCGTTCAGCCGCACCGTGACCACGGTCTCGCTGCGCTCCACCGTCATCGCGCCCGAGACCGCGACGCTGTCGACGAACCGCTGCAAGTCGCGGGACAGCCGGGCCGACCAGCTGTCCTGCGGCTGGCGCAGGAACAGCGCATCCGGCACCCGCTCTTCCGGCGCCCCGACGATGCCGTCGCGGTCCGGTTCGGCGGCGGCGCCCGCGGGCCCCACCGCCGCGATCGGCGCCGCCCGGTCGGTGAAGGTCGCGAGGCTGATCAGCATGATGAAGCAGGTAAGCAACAGGGTGACCATGTCGGTGTAGGTGGTCATCCAGGCGTGCTCGTCCTCGGCGTCGGCCTCGCCGGCACCGACCGTCGTCGTCGCGGCGCGGCGCAGGCGATCGAACGGGTCGGACGGCGGCACGGCCTCGGCCTCCGGCGCCTCGGCGTCGGACTCGGCGACACGGCCCCGGCGGGGCGGGCGCGTGGTGGTCAAGACCGGCGCCGCATGTCGTCGCCACCGTCCGCCACCATGGTGTCGACCGTGTCGCGGATGGTGGACGGCGACCGGCCGAGCCGCAGCAGGATGATGCCGTCGAGCAGCACGTTCATCAGGGCGACCCGGTGGACGGTCCGCTGCTCCAGGCGGATCGCGATCGGGCGAAACACCAAGTTCGCCAGCACCACGCCGTACACCGTGGTGATCAGCGCGATCGACAGACCGCGCCCGATGACGTCGAGGTCGCCGGACCCGAGGTCGGTGAGCATGTTCACCAGCCCGACCAGGGTCCCGAGCATGCCGAGCGCCGGTGCGAAGTTCGCAAGCGTGCGGAACAGCTTCGACTGGGCACCCTCGCGCTCGACCTGTTTCTGGATGCGCCAGTTCAGGACGTGCATGATCTCCTCGACCGGCACGCCGTCGAGGGCGAGTTGCAGGCCGAGGCGCAGAAACGGCCGCTCGACCTTCTGGATCTCGGCCTCCGCCAGGCGGACGTTGGAGCGCCCGACCAGGGTCGCGACCTTCACGATGATCTCGATCTCGTCGCGGATCGTCGGCTCGCGCTCGAACAGGGCGCCGAGGCTGGAGAGCATGCTCCAGACGTGGCGGCCGCGAAACGCGATCAAGGTCGCCGCCAGCGTCCCGCCGAGCACGATCAGCAGACCGAGCGGGTTCCAGTACTGGTCGGCGGTATCGCCCGCGGCCTCGACGATCAGCCAGAGCAGGCCGGCCACCCCGGCGATGCCGAAGACCGCGGTGTTCAAGGGGGCGCGCAAGGGAATCAGTCGGTGCACGTATCGGTCCGCGGTGTTCTCGCCGGGTCGCTGCCCGCAGGGAACTCGGGCGGGAGGCGCGGCTGCCGCTCAAATTGGCTTAAACTTGTGCCGATTTCGTTGATCTGGCGCAAACGGCCGTGGCCGGGATCCGGCTCTAGCCTTTGACCCGTGTGTTCTCCGGATCGTAGAGCGGTCCAAGGTGCAGATCGGCCGGAAACTCCGCCCCAGCCACCACCAGGGCGTAGCGCCCGGCGCGCAGCCAGTCGGCGTCGACGCCGGCCGGATTGCGGACATAGCCGTAGCCGATGTTGCGGGCGACCGTGTAGCCCCAGCCGCCGCTCGCCAGGTAGCCCGCCGGCTCGCCGTTGCGCAGGATCGTCTCGCGCCCGACCAGGACCGCCGCCGGGTCGGCGACCGACAGGCCGACCAGCCGACGCTTCAGCGGCGCCGCCGCGACCGCGCCGGCCGCCTCGCGGCCCAGGAACTCGACGCCGGACTTGAGCTTCACCGCCCAGCCGAGCCCAGCCTCGAGCGGGCTGTCGGTCGGGGTGATGTCGGCGCCCCAGGCCCGGTACCCCTTCTCCAGCCGCAGCGACTCGATGGCCCGGTACCCCGCCGGGCGGATGCCGTGGGCGCTGCCGGCGGCCATCAGGGCGTCGAACAGCGCGCCGGCGCCGTCGACCGGCGTGTGCAGCTCCCAGCCGAACTCGCCGACATAGCTGACGCGCAGCGCCCGCACCGGCCGGCCGGCGACCGTCAGGTCGCGGACCGAGCCGAACGGGGACGCCTCGGACGAGAGGTCGGCGTCGCAGACCGCCGACAGCGCCGCGCGCGATCGCGGCCCCATCAGCGTCAAGGTTGCCCACGCCTCGGTAACGTCCTCGAACACCGCATCGGCACCGTCGAGGTGCTGGCGGATCCAGGCGCCGTCGTGGGTGCGGAAGCCGGTGCCGGTGACGACGTAGAACCGGTCGCGGCCCAGGCGGGCCACCGTAAGGTCGCACTCGATGCCGCCGCGGGCGTTCAGCATCTGGGTGTAGACCAGCCGTCCTGGCGCCGACGGCAGGCGGTTGGCGCAGATCCATTCCAGGCGCTCGGCCGCGTCCGGGCCGCGGATCTCGAACTTGGCGAAGGACGACTGGTCGAACAGGGCGACCGCCTCGCGGCAGGCGCGGTGCTCGTCGCCAACCGCGTCGAACCAGTTGGCGCGGCCCTGGCTCGGCGCGTCGGCCGGCTCGACACCGTCGGGCTCGAACCAGTTCGGCCGCTCCCACCCGAGCTTGGAGCCGAACACCGCGCGGCGGCGCTTCAGCCGGTCGTACAGCGGCGACACCAGGCGCGGCCGGGCGCTGGCGAACTCGTCGTGCGGCCAAGCGATGGCGTAGTGCTTGCCGTAGGCCTCGAGCGTGCGCTCGCGAACCCAGGAATCCTCGCGGTGTACGGCCGAGAACCGGCGGATGTCGACCACCCAGAGATCCATCGGCGGCGCCCCGTCGATCACCCAACTGGCCAGCGCCCAGCCGGCGCCGCCGGCCGAGGCGATGCCGAAGGCGTTGAAGCCGCAGCCGACGAAGAAGCCCCGCAGCTCCGCCGCCTCGCCGAGAATGAAGTTGCCGTCCGGCGTGAAGCTTTCCGGACCGTTGATCATCTGTTTGATGCCGGCGGTGGCGAGCGCCGGGACGCGCTCGATCGCCTGCACCATGTGCGGCTCGAAATGGTCCCAGTCCTCGTCGAGAAGCTGGAACTCGAAGCCCTTCGGAATGCCGGCGTTGGCCCACGCGATCGGGTTCGGCTCGTAGCCGCCCATCGACAGCCCGCCGACCTCCTCCTTGTAGTAGGTCAGCCGGTCGGGGTCGCGCAGGGTCGGCAGGCTGGCGGTCACGCCGGCGATCGGCTCGGTCAGGACATACTGGTGCTGGACCGGCTGCAGCGGCACCGACACCCCGGCCATCCGGCCGATCTCCTTGGCCCACATGCCGCCGCAGTTCACCACCGCCTCGCAGGCGACGCGGCCGTGGTCGGTCAGCACCGCGGTCACCCGGCCGGCCACGGTCTCGAAGCCGGTGACGGCGACCCCCTCGAGGATGGTGGCGCCGTGCAGCCGCGCCCCCCGCGCCAGGCTCTGAGCGATGTCGGAAGGGCTGGCCTGGCCGTCGGTCGGCAGAAACGCCGCGCCCACCAGGTCGTCGGCGGCCATCGGTGGCCAGAGGTCGAGCGCCTCGGCCGGCGTCAGCAGGTGCATCTCCAGACCGAAGCTGCGCGCGGTGGTCGCCTGGCGCCGGATCTCGGTCCAGCGGTCGGGGTTGCAGGCCAGCCTGAGTCCGCCGTTCTGCTTCCAGCCGGTGGCGAGACCGGTCTCGGCCTCCAGCCTGGCGTAGAGTTCCACGGAGTACTTCAGGAGCCGGGTGATCGAGGCCGAGGTCCGGAGCTGGCCGACCAGCCCGGCGGCGTGCCAGGTCGAGCCGTTGGTCAGGCGCCCGCGCTCCAGCAGCAGGACCTCCGCCTTGTGGTCGCGCGCCAGGTGATAGGCGGTCGAGCAGCCGATGATGCCGCCGCCGATCACGACGATCCGTGCCTGGGTCGGAACCGTGGTCACCGCTCGTTCTCCTCGAACCCGGCGAGCGCCGCCTCGAAGCGCCCGAGATTGTCGGCCGTGTAGGCCTCGTAGTCGACGCCGGGCGCGTCCATGTGGATCTCCGACACCAGGCTCCACAGCGATTCGCGCAGAAGCGACGCCACGGACATCGCCCGGTAGGCGCGCCAGAGGGCGACGTCGGGCGGTCGTCCGAAATACGCCTCCAGCATGGCGCGCTCGTCGTCCGGCGCCATGCCGGCGTTGCCGGCGAGGTTGGAGAGGTCGAACAGCGGCGTGCCGTAGCCGCCGTACTCCCAGTCCACCAGCCAGAGCCGGTCGCCGGAATCCATCAGGTTGGCGGGCAGCAGGTCGTGATGCCCGAACACCACCGGCATCGGCACCTGCAGGGCCTCCAGTCGGTCCGCCACCGCCAGCAGGCGCGGCAGGTCGCCGACAATCCGACTGCGCCCGGCGCGCAGCGTGGCGGCGTAGTCGCGGATCACGTGGAACACCCAGAAGAACGTCGCCGGCCCCGCGAGCTGGCGCCCGACCTCGGCGTGGCAGCGGCGAACCAACGGCAGCATGCGCCGCCAGTCGCGGCGGACATCGCCGGCGTCGCAGGTGCGTGCGTCCAGGAACTCGAACACCGCCACGCCATCGCCGGCGTGCAACAGCGCCGGCGAGAGGCCGGCGGCGTGCGCGGCCCGGCTGACCGCAGCCTCGCGGTCCCGGAACACGTGGTGGAACGGCAGGTCTCCGCCGACCCGGACCAGGTAGCGGCGGTCGCCGTCGACCACCCGGAAGTTGGCGTTCGATAGGCCACCTGTCACCGGCGCGACCGCAATCGGGCCGGACCAGATCGGCAAAGCGTGGATGCGGGCCGCCGGATCGCTCATCTGGCGG
>CAYNFA010000081.1:0-10478 GCA_964396345.1 uncultured Thalassobaculum sp. | reverse complement strand
GGCGCCAGCCCGGCGTCTCGCCGAGCCGGCTCGGCTGCAGCATGGCGATCCCGACGGACAGCAGCGCCAGGAGTCCAAGGCTGTTCAGGATTGCGATCGCCGAGGCGCCGAGCATGCACTGTCTTCCCGCTACGAGACCCGGACTCTCGTTCATACGATCTTAAGGATCGGTTACCGGAACTCCGGTGCCAGCGGCAGCTGGACGACGAACCGGGCGCCCAGGATCTCGCCCGCGGCCGAGCGCCGGTTCTCGGCGCGGATGGTGCCGCCGTGGGCCTCGACGATCTGCCTCGATATCGACAAGCCGAGGCCCGAATGGGTTCCGAACTTCTCGCCCCGGGGCCGCTCGGAATAGAACCGGTCGAAGACCGCCTGCAGCTTGCCATCGGGAATGCCGGGACCGTCGTCTTCGACGGCCACGATCACATGGCCTTGGTCGCGGCGCGCGCGCAGGCGAACGACGCCGCCGGGCGGCGAGAAGCTGCGGGCGTTCTCGATGAGGTTGCGCAGCACCTGGACCAGCCGGCCTTCCTGGCCGGCGACCACCACCGGGCCCTCCGCGTCGACCTCGGCCAGCACGGCCGCGCCGCCGCGGTCCTCGGCGGTCGCCGCGTAGACCTCGGCGAGCGCCGAGAGCATCTGGGCGACGTCGACCGCGCCGCGGTCCTCGCGCGACAGCTCGGCGTCGACCCGCGAGGCATCGGAAATATCCGTGATCAGGCGGTTGAGGCGGGCGACGTCGTCGATCACCACCGCCATCAGCCGCTCCCGGCGCTCGGGATCGTCGATGCGGGCGGCGGTCTCGACGGCGCTGCGCAGCGAGGTCAGCGGGTTCTTGATCTCGTGGGCGACGTCGGCGGCGAACCCCTCGATGGCGTCCATGCGCGCCCACAGATCCTCGGTCATCGCCTTGAGCGAGCGCGACAGATCGCCGATCTCGTCGCCCCGGCGGCCGAAATCAGGGATCGTCTGGCGCCGGCTGTGGCTGGTTCGGACCGTCTCGGCGGCTGCCGCCAGCCGCTGGATCGGCCGGGTGATGGTGCCCGCGAGGTAGAGCGACAGCAGGATGGTGATGGCCAGCGTCAGCGCGAAGATGCCAAGGATCTCGAACCGGACCTCGCGCACCGCGACGTCGATGTCCTCGCCCTCCACCGACAGCATCAGGGTGCCCAGGACCTGCTTGTAGCGCTGCACCGGCACCGCGACCGACAGCAGCAGCCCGCCCGCTTCGGTAACCCGGACCTTGCGGATGGTGGTGCCGGCGAGCGCCAGGCGGACGTCGTCCTGCAGCGCCTGCGGGCCGGTCACCTCGTTCCACACCGGCAATTCCGAGCGTCGGGGAAGCCAGTTGACGATCCCGTCGTAGACCCGGTTGGCGAAGCGGCGGACCGGATCCGGCTCGGGTGGCGGCAGCGGCTGGATGCGCACTGTCCCGCCGGGACCGGTCAGCACACGGGTGTCGGCGATCAGCCTGCCCTCCGGCCCGTGGATCCGGATGCGCGAGGCCATCACGCCGGACAGCCGACGGACAATGCGCCGCACCCTCTCCGGCACCAGCCCGGGGTCGACGCTGGCGTCGGTGTCGATGCCTAGCTCGGCGACCGCGCGCGCCATCACCTCGGCCTGCCGGTCGAGCGCGTCGAGCTCGCCGCGGATCAGGCTGTTCTGGTAGCGGTCGAGATACAGGACCCCCACGAACAGGATCGCCACCGACAGCAGGTTGATCGCCAGGATCCGGATGGTCAGGCGCGACACCCGCATCCGGAAGCGCCGGCGCGCCGCCCGCAGGCGGGGCACGGCATCCGCCGATTGAGCGCCCGCCGATTGAGCGCCCGCCGATTGGGCACCCCCCGCCTCGTCGCGGTCGGGTCTCAGGGAGTCGATGGTGCCCACGACGCTCCGTCCGCGCGCCCGTCGCGCCGCCGTCTCAACCGGGCTCGCGGTAGCGGTAGCCGATGCCGTACAGCGTCTCGATTTCGTTGAAGTTGTCGTCGATCGCCTTGAATTTCTTGCGCACCCGCTTGATGTGGCTGTCGATGGTGCGGTCGTCGACGTAGACGCTGTCGCCATACGCCGCATCCATCAGCTGGTCGCGGTTCTTCACGTGGCCGGGCCTGGCGGCCAGCGCCCTCAGGATCAGGAACTCGGTCACCGTCAGGGCCACCGGCTTCGCCTTCCAGGTGCACATGTGGCGGGCGCCGTCGAGCACCAGGTCGCCGCGCGTGATGGTCGCCTCGGAGGTCGGGTTGGCCTCGTCGGCCGCCAGATCCTGTCGGCGCAGCAGGGCGCGGATGCGCTCGATCAGCAGGCGCTGGGAGAACGGCTTCTTGATGTAGTCGTCGGCCCCCATCCGCAGGCCGAGGACCTCGTCGACCTCGTCGTCCTTGGAGGTCAGGAAGATCACCGGCACGGTGCTGGTCTTGCGCAGCCTCTGCAGAAGTTCCATGCCGTCGAGCCGGGGCATCTTGATGTCGAGCACGGCCAGGTCCACCGGCCGCTGGGTCAGCCCGCGCAGGGCCTCCTCGCCGTCGCGGTAGGTCCGCACCTCGAACCCCTCGGCCTCCAGCGCCATGGTCACGGAGGTCAGGATGTTCTGGTCGTCGTCGACCAGCGCGATCGTGTTCGTCATCTTTCCGCCCCTTCGTCCGGCGCGCGCGGGACTGCGCGACACCCCCTGGCTCACGATTGCGGTCCATTCCGGCGCCGCTGCGGCTCGATTGAGGCAGAATATACGGCCGTTCCAGCGACGATGCCCCATTGAACCGCCGCGGTGCCTCATTGTACACGAAGCCATGGACGATTCCGCCGACAGGGCGACACCCGGCGACACCGTGCGGGGCCTGCTGCGCGCCGCCGACCGCGCCACCCTCGCGACCACGCTGGCCGGAGCGGACGGATCGGCGTGGCCGTACGCGTCGCTGGTGATGATGGCGGTCGACCACGACGCCGCTCCGCTGCTGCTGATCTCGACGCTCGCCGAGCACACACGCAACCTGCTCGCCGACCCCCGGGCCGCCCTGCTGGTCGACGCCACCGCCGGACTGGACGAGCCGCTGACCGGCGCGCGCGCCACCGTGCTCGGCCGGCTGGCGCGCGACGACGACGCCGGGCGCCGGGCGCGCTACCTGCGCCGGCACCCGTCGGCGGCGTTGTACGCCGGGTTCGGCGATTTCTCGGTCTGGCGGATGACGGTGGAGCGCGCGCATCTGGTTGCCGGCTTCGGCCGCATCCACTGGGTCGGCGCCAAGGCCGTGCTCGGGCCGGCCGATCTGCCGCTGGCGGCTCGCGAGGCCGACGTGGTCGAGCACATGAACGAGGATCACGCCGACGCCATCGCGCTCTACGCGCGGGTCCTGCTGGGGCTCGACGGCGACGGCTGGATCCTGACCGGTTGCGACGCCGAAGGCGCCGACCTCAGGCTCGGCGGCCGGACCGCGCGGCTGCCTTTCGAGGAACCGGTGCGCGACGCCGAGGGCGCCCGGGTCCAGCTGGTCCGGCTGGTCAAGCGGGCACGGGAACGCGCCGGCTGAGCGACCGATCGCGGGCCGCGCGAACCGGCCAGATCCATCTCGCGGCAACCAAAAGCCGCTTCCCGACGTTGGATGGGTGGACGTCGAGAGGGGGCCGATGACGCGCCGCGCCGTATCCCTGCTGACAATCGCGCTCGTGACAGCCGGGCTGCTGTTGGTCGCGCCCGATGTTTTCCTGGTGATCTTCGCCGGCATCCTGCTGGCGGTTCTCCTGCAGGGCGGCGGCCACGCCATAGCCCGGCGGCTGGGCGTTGCCGACGGATGGGGGGTCGGCCTGTTCCTGCTGGCGGTCATCGTCCTTCTCGGCGGCTTTGGCGTGGCGATCGCGCCGACGGTGTCGACCGAAGTCGACGAACTGGCGCGCCGGATCCCCGAGGCGTTCGAGGATTTTCGCCGGAGCATCGAGGATCACGCGTGGGGAGCGCGGCTCTCCGATCGCCTCACGCCCGGCGGCCTGTTTTCCTCCGAAGGACAAGCCGCGGCGGCGTCGGCGGTAACGTCGACGTTCGGAGCCCTGGGAAACACCATCATCATCCTCTTCATCGGGCTGTATGGCGGTCTCGATCCAGGTACCTACAAGCGGGGAGCGACCGCGCTGCTCGCCCCCTCACTGCGCGCGCGCGCCGAGGAGGTCCTGGGCGATGCGGGGGCCACGCTGCGGAACTGGCTTGTCGCCCAGCTGATGGCGATGACGGTGGTCGGAGTCCTGACCGCCCTCGGGCTCTGGGTTGCGGGCGTGCCGCTTGCCTTCGCGCTCGGCCTGATCGCGGGATTGCTGGCCTTCATCCCGAACATCGGCCCGGTGCTCGCCATTGCGCCGGCGCTCCTGCTCGCCATGCCGGAAGGCCAGACGACGGTGCTGATCGTAATCGCGATCTATCTCGTCGTGCAGGCGCTCGAGAGCTACATCGTCACCCCGTTGATCCAGCGGGAGAAGGTATCCCTCCAGCCTGCCCTGGTGATCGCCGTTCAGCTGTTGTTCGGGGTGTTGTTCGGCATCTTCGGGCTGGCGCTGGCGACGCCGATCGCGGCGGTCGCGAGGACCTTGGTCCGGGAGGCCTACGTGGCCGACTACCTTGAGCGGGAAGCGATCATCAACCGCGGGGAGTGCGACCGAGCGTGAAACGGTGGGTCCGGCGCGGGGCGTCCTTCCTGTGCCTGTTCATGGTGGCCTTGACCGCTCTCGCCCTCATCGAGACGGACGAGTGGTGGATCCGCGTGCTCGATTTTCCGCGGCCACAGTTCGCGTCGGTCCTTGCTGCCGCGCTTCTGGTGCTTTGGGCGAGCTCCTTCCGGGCGCGGTTTCCCACGCTTGTATCGGCCGCCTCCGTGGCGGCGCTGATCTGGCAGATCTGGCTCATCGTCCCCTACACGCCGCTATGGCCCGCGCAGATGGTTGCGGCGACCGGCTGCGACCGCGACCGGCGCGTCCGGTTCCTGCTCGCCAACGTGAGGCAGGACAACCGCAACGCCGAGCCGTTGCTGGCGCTTGCCCGAGATCTCGATCCGGACGTCATCCTTCTCACCGAGATCGACCCGTGGTGGGAGCAAGCGGTCTCGACGCTGAGGGACAGCCATCCCGAAACCGTCCTGAAGCCGCTCTCCAACACCTACGGCATCGGGCTCTACTCACGGCTTCCCCTGCGAGGCGCCGAGATCCGATACCTGCTGAAGGACTACGTTCCCTCGATCCGGACACGCGTGGCGCTGGCCGACGGGACCGACTTCTCCATGTGGGCGGTGCATCCGGCACCGCCGCGCCCGGGCGACGACACCGACGAACGCGATGCTGAGCTTCTGCTGGTGGCAAAGGAGGTCGAGGACACCGATCGCCCCGCCGTGGTGGGCGGCGATCTCAACGATGTCGCCTGGTCGTCGACCACGACGCTGTTTCAGGAAGTCAGCGGCCTGCTCGATCCGCGGATCGGACGGGCACTCTACGCGACGTTCAACGCGGAGTGGCCGCTTCTGAAATGGCCGCTCGATCACCTGTTCGCGTCCCGGGAATGGATGCTCGGGGAGTTCCGCCGGCTGGATGATATCGGGTCGGACCACTTCCCGATCCTGGTCGAGTTGTGCCATCAGCCCGAGGCTGCGGCGATCCAGGACGGCAACGCGCCCGAACCCGGGGACGGACGGGACGCCCAGGACCATATCGATGAGGGCCGTGAAGCCGCCCGCGAGGACTGACGAAGCCTCGCCTGCGCGGCTGATATCGGGGAGGGAGGGCCGCCGCCGGAATCGCCCGGACGGCCACACGCTTGAATTGCTGCGGCTTCGCACGTAACTTAGTTGGTGAGGAGCCCTAGCGATGCTGCCGCCGATCACCCCCTCCATCCCGTCGAATTCGCCGAACACGGTGCTGGTCGCCCCGCGTCCGGCCACCCAGGAGCCGGCGAAGAGCAGCGCGCGTAACATCACCGCGCGCGCGGTCGACGCCGGCGACGAGGCCGACGGCGCCCAGGAAGATAGCGAGAACGCTCGCAACCAGAGGGTCGACGGCAAGCGCCAGTCGTCCTCCTTCCGACGGTCGTTCGGGTTTCTCGGCCAGCACATCGACATGTTCGTCTGACCTCGGACGCACCGACGGCTTGCGAGGCGCCGTGGCCGGGGTCACATTGCCCTCATGACCGATACAACCCCACCCCACCCCGCGCCGGCGAGCCCGCTTGGCCCCGTCGCCCGACGGATCCCGCCCGGCGAAGACCGCGAGCGGCTGGTCTGCGATTCCTGCGGATTCATCAACTACGTGAACCCGAAGATCGTGGTCGGCGCGGTGGCGCTGTGGGGCGACCGCATCCTGCTCTGCCGCCGCGCGATCGAGCCGCGCGACGGGTGGTGGACCCTGCCGGCCGGCTACATGGAGGAGCGCGAGACGACCATCGAGGGCGCCCAGCGCGAGGCCTGGGAGGAGGCGCGCGCCCGCATCGAGATCGACGCGTTGATCGGTGTCTACAACATCCCGCGCATCAGCCAAGTGCAGATGATCTACCGCGCCCGCCTGCTGTCGCCGGACGTGTCGGCCGGGCCGGAGAGCCGGGAGGTCGGGCTGTTCGAGTGGGATGAGATCCCGTGGGACGAACTGGCGTTCCCCAGCGTGCGCTGGGCGCTCGGCCACTGGCGAGAGACCCGCGGATTGCCGGCGTTCCCGCCGTTCGCCGAACCGCAGGAAGGGCTGTGAGGGGCGTTCGCCGCTGGTTCTAGCGCGGGTTTAGCCCGCGTTCGGTCAGACGCAGGCCGGATAGATCGATCCCGTGCGTCAGCACGCTGCGGTGGACCGCGTCGCGCAGCCGGGCGAGCCCGGCCTCGTCGCCCGCCTTCGCCAGTCGCCGCGCCGCCGATCCCGCCACCGTCGCCTTGTAGGCCATGATCACGGCGGTTTCCTGCATGTCGGCGTCCGACATGGTGGCCAGCCCCGGGTTGGATGCGAGCGCCGCCGCCACCGCGTCGCGCACCGCGCGCACGCCCGCCGGGTGCAGGATGGCGTCGCCGCCGCTCACCACCTCCCAGGTGATGATGTAGTAGGCGGCGGTCACGTCCGCGAGGTTGCTGGCCGAGTATCCGGCCATTGACAGCACGCTGTCGAACTTGCTCCAGACGGCGTCGCTGGTGACCGAGTCTCGGATCTCCGCCTGCGCCGCCGGATCGGTGGTGGTGGCCAGCAGGCTGTCCAGCAGGCGCTGGCGTGCGGCGGCGTCGACCCGCTCGGAACGCTGAAACGCGAAGTCCGGCACCGGCGTCTGCGACGCGGTGGTTATGGTCTCGCGGTTGGGGCCGGCGGCGCGCAGGGCGGTCGGGGCGACGGCTATCACGGCCTGGCGGAACACGCCGGCTCCATAGATCGACGACAGGCCGGCCATGTCCTGGGCGCGCGCCGTGGCGGCGAGGCCCAGGGGCGAGAACGCCAGGGTGGAAAGGGCCAGGGTGAGCGTGAAGGCAAGGGTGGCGGTCCGCATCTCGTCCGTCCTTCCGGATTTTGCCTCCCGCGCGACAGCGCGCGCGAGGCAGGGAGGTCGAACGCGGAGGATAGAGGGTCAAGCAAGCGACCATGCGTGGCCAAGCGGTGACAAGGCACGCCGTCGGCACGACGGACGGCGTCCCCGGGTTTCAGCCCGCCGCGCAGCTCGGGCAGTCGGCGCGCCGCTTGTAACGCACCTCCTGCATGCTGGCTGACAGCGCGTCGTACAGCATCAGGCGGCCGGCGAGAGGCTCGCCCAGCCCGAGCAGCAGCTTGAGGGTCTCGACCGCCTGCAGCGTGCCGATCACGCCGGCGACGGCGCCGAGGATGCCGGCCTCCTCGCAGCGCGGGGTGAGCGACGGGTCGGGGGTCTCCGGGAACAGGCAGCGGTAGCAGGGCCGTCCCTCACCCGGCAGGATCGTGGTGAGCTGCCCCTCGAAGCGCGACAGCGCGCCGGCGACCAGCGGCACGCCGGCCGCGAGGCAGGAATCGTTCAGGGCGTAGCGGGTGGCGAAGTTGTCGGAGCCGTCGACGACCACGTCGCAGCCGGCGACCAGCGCGCCGGCGTTGTCGGGGGTCAGCCGCGTGCGGTGGGTCTCCAGCCGGGTCCCGGGGTTGATCCGCGACAGGGTCTCGACGGCGGAATCGACCTTGTAGCGGCCGACGGAATCGGTGGCGTGGACGATCTGGCGCTGCAGGTTGGTGAGGTCGACGGTGTCGTCGTCGACCAGCCGCAAGGTGCCGACGCCGGCGGCTGCCAGGTACATCGACACCGGCGCGCCGAGGCCGCCGGCGCCGAGGATCAGGACCCGGGCCTGCAGCAGGCGGCCCTGGCCCTCCTCGCCGACCTCGTCGAGGATCAGGTGGCGGGCGTAGCGGTGGAACTCGGTCTCGGAAAGGTCGCGCATGCTCGCCTCGTCAGACCCCGGTGGATCCGAAACCGCCGGCGCCGCGGCCGGTGGCGTCGAGGCTCTCGACCTCTTCCCAGGCGACGCGCGCCACCGGGGCCACCACCATCTGGGCGACCCGGTCGCCGCGCCCGACGGTGAACGCCTCGCGCCCGAGGTTGATCAGCAGCACCTGGAGCTCGCCGCGGTAGTCGCTGTCGACGGTGCCGGGGGCGTTGACCATGGCGATGCCGTGGCGCCGCGCCAGCCCGGAGCGCGCCCGCACCTGCGCCTCGAAGCCCTCGGGCAGGGCGATGGCGATGCCGGTCGGGATCGCCGCCCGCTCGCCGGGCTCGAGGCTGACCGGGGCGTCGACGGCGGCGCGCAGATCGAGGCCGGCGGCCCCGGCGGTCTCGTAGGACGGCAGCGGCAGATCGGCGGCGTGCGGCAGCCGGGTGATGCGGACGGCAACGGTCATGAAGGCTCCCGGCCGGCGAAATGCTCGGCGATGCGGGCGGCCAGACGGTCGCCGACCTCGGCCTTGGTCAGGCGCGGCCAGTCCTCGACTTGCTCGCCGGTGATCAGGTGGACGGCGTTGGCGTCCCCGCCGAAGGTTCCGGTGGCGGACGACACGTCGTTGGCGACGATCCAGTCGCAGCCCTTGCGCAGGCGCTTGGCGGCGGCGTGTTCGACCAGCTTCTCGGTCTCGGCGGCGAACCCGATCACCAGCGCCGGTCGGTCGCCGTCGCGCCGCGCCAGGGTGGCCAGGATGTCGGGGTTCTCGGTCAGGGTCAGGATCGGCAGACCGCCGGAGTCCTTCTTCAGCTTCTGGCCGGCCTCGGCGGCGACCCGCCAGTCGGCGACCGCGGCGGCGCACACCGCGACGTCGGCCGGCAGCGCCGCCAAGCAAGCATCCAGCATCTGCCGCGCCGTCTCGATCCGCACCACCGTCACCCCGGCCGGATCCGGCTCACGGGTCGGGCCGGTGACCAGCGTGGTGGCCGCCCCCAGGCGGGCGAGGGCGGCGGCGATCGCGTGGCCCTGTTTGCCCGACGAGCGGTTGGCGATGTAGCGCACCGGGTCGATCGGCTCGTGGGTCGGGCCGCTGGTGACCAGCGCCCGGCGGCCTTTCAGCGGCCCGGCGTCCGGCGCGAAGTACGCCTCGATCGAGGCGACGATCTCCAGCGGCTCGGCCATCCGGCCGAAGCCGTACTCGCCGCAGGCCATCGAACCCTCGTTCGGGCCGACGACCCGGACGCCGCGGTCGGCCAGAGTCGCCAGGTTGGCGCGGGTGGCCGGGTGGTCCCACATCCGCACGTTCATCGCCGGCGCCACCAGCGCGTCGGTGTCGGTCGCCAGCAGCAGGGTCGAGGCGAGGTCGCCGCACAGGCCGTGGGCCATCTTCGCCATCAAATCGGCGGTCGCCGGCGCCACCACGATCAGGTCGGCCGAGCGCGACAGCTGGATATGGCCCATCTCGGCCTCGTCGGTCAGCGAGAACAGCTCCTCGTAGACCTTGTCCTCGGTCAGGGACGATAGCGACAGCGGTGTCACGAACTGCTTGCCGGCGGCGGTCAGGACGCCGCGCACCGAGGCCCCGCGCTCGCGCAGGCGCCGCACCAGGTCGAGCGACTTGTAGGCGGCGATGCCGCCGCCGACGATCAACAGGATCCGCTTGCCGTCCAGCATCGGGTTGCTCCGGTATCAGAGGCGCGGAGTGTAGGCGGGCGCGGTGGCGGCGTCACCAGGGGCGAAGGTCCATCAATTGCACACACGTCGGAGCGGCGGGTGTTGGGGTGGACGGCTTCCGGCTCCGTTCCGGCTTCGGCGGCCCGGTCCGGAATGACGACAGAAAAGTATCGGCCGCTGCGGATCTTCCACCTCTTTTCGTCATTCCGGACGAACGCGCATCAGCGCGGGCGATCCGGAACCCAGGCAGCGACGGGCGTATCGGCCTAGTAGCCCGGCTGGGAATTCCAGTACTCGTCGTTGACCTCGCGCACCGTGCGGTCGTGGCTCTTGGCGAGGCAGCCGCGCAGGGTGATCGAGAAGCCCATGTCGGCGTAGGCGGTGCAGCGGTCGAGTTCGGACCGGGCGCGCTCG
>CAYNFA010000080.1:0-10488 GCA_964396345.1 uncultured Thalassobaculum sp. | reverse complement strand
CAGAATTCCCCCAGGACTGCGGTCATCTTGGTCTTGAGGGTGGCAGCGTTGAACGGCTTCACGATGTAGTTGTTCACACCGGCCTTCTTCGCGGCAATCACGTTTTCCGTCTTGCTTTCCGCAGTCACCATGATGAACGGCAGGGCGCGAAGCTTATCGTCGGCCCGCACTTCCTTGAGCAGTTGAAGCCCCGTCATCGGTTCCATGTTCCAGTCTGAGATCACCAGGCCGAAATTGTCGCGTCGCAGCTTCTGGAGCGCCGTCGCGCCATCCGAGGCTTCATCCACATTGTTAAAGCCAATCTGGCGAAGCAAATTGCGAATGATCCGCAACATCGTCTTGTAGTCATCGACGATAAGCACCGCCATGTTCTTGTCGACCGTCATAGGCCATTCCCTCCAATCGAGTCACTCGCCCCGGAGCCCGGCGCTCCAGCCCCTGTCGACCCCAAGCTATTCGACACCGGTTAAGCTGTGGTAAACGGCGAGACAGCGTCAATTTATGTCCGGCATCTTCTTCCGTTCGGCAATCCGGGTGGTGATGTCCTTGGCCCGGACCGGATCCATGTCGGCCAGTACCGGCGCCGTCTTCGAAGCTTTCATGCGTTCGAAGACCTCTAGCAGGACATCCATTTCCAGTTCGTTGAAAATGCGGGCAGCATCCTTCGGCTTCATGGTCTCATAAATTTTGACAAGGCCGGCGATCTGCTTCTCTTCCTGCTCATCGTACTTCTTGATCAGCGACTCGATCTCGCCTCTTACCGCCTTAAGTTCACCGACCTTGGTCTCGATCCGGTGCTCGGCAGCGGCCAGCAGACCTTCGCGCTGCTCGATCGCCCGTTCCCGCGCATCGAGTTCCTTGCGACGCTCCGACAGGCTCTGGAGAAGCTCGATCTGAGATTTGCCGAGCGAGAACGGATCGACCTTTCCGTCGCTCGAGATCAATTGCGGCGCTACGACGCCGTCTCCCATGGCCAACTGTTGCTCCGGCATCGGCGGCGGCAGCGGGTTGCGTGCCACGGCCGGTGCGCCGACAGAAACTTCCATGTCGAAGCTGAGCAGGGAGGGAAGGTCGCTGCGGTGGTCCCAGACCGCCCCTACCTTGACTGACAACACGAGCGCCGCGGCCATCGCGGTCACCGGCAGAAGGCGTGGCATGAAGCGGCGGGCCCTACTCGCCGGCTCCGCCGCCCGGGCCGGCTCCACCCTGCCGGGTGCCGCGCGCACCCGGCGTTTGACGCCGCCGGACGTCGGCGCTCCAGAACCCGGCGCCACCGCCTCCCGTGGTACCGGTTGAGCCGTATCGTCTGGCTTAGGGGCTGGTCGTCCTCGACGGTCGTAGGTCATGTCAGCGAACATTCCTCAACGCGTTCATCAAATCACGCTCGGCCTGGGAGCGGACATCGTCATGGTCGGGTTCGACCGGTCGATCGGAGGCTTGCGGCGGGCGCTCGGCTCCAGCAGGCCGGGACGTCCGCCGAGGTCGCTGGGGCTCGCTGGGCGTCGCCGGCGCCGGCCCGGTTCCCGCTCCGGCGCTGGACAATCCACCCGCCAGACGCTCGCCGGCGGCGTCGGCGCGTTGCACCAGGAACGAGAGCTCGTCACGCAGCGCCTGCGCCCGTGCCATGGGGTCGTCGAGCACGGCCTTGGCCTGCTCGGCGGTCTGCCGGATACCCTTCAGGCTGGCCTCGGCCCGACGGGTCGCCTCGTTCATTTTCTCGACTACCGCGTCCACCGAGTCGCGATCAGCTCGCAACGACGCCAGTCGGCGCTGCAGCAACACGACGTAGACTACGGTCGGGACCAACAGCACGATCAGCAGGATATCGAGCGCAAGCTCAAGTCGCATAGACCGGCCTTTCCATCACATCTTGCGCAGCCGATTGCTGATGCGCACCGCGATATTGCCGCTCTTGCGACCCATCTTTCCACTGAACAGCGAGACGTTTCCGCACCGCATGTCGATGGTCGAGGTCGGCATCGCGTTCAGCAGGATCCGGCTTCCGGGCTTCAGCTTCAGGACGTCGTGCAGCGGCATCACGATCTCATCGAGCACCGCCTCCAACTCGACCTCGGTATTCCACAACTCGTTGGCGAGGTGGGTTTCCCAGATCGAATCGCGTCCGAACTTCTCGCCCATGAACATCTGCAGGAGCAGTTCGCGTACCGGCTCCAGAGTCGCGTAAGGCAGCATCAGCTCAAGTCGGCCGCCGCGGTCCTCCATGTCGATGCGCAACCGCGCCAGCACCGCTGCGTTCGCGGGCCGAGCGATGGTCGCAAAGCGCGGATTGGTCTCCAACCGGTCGAAGCGGAAGGTCACCGGGCTCAGCGGGTCGAACGCCGCTGACAGGTCGCTCAGCACGACGCTCACCATGCGCTCCACCAGGTTGCGCTCGATCGTGGTGTACGGGCGGCCCTCGATGCGCATGGCGGCGGTTCCGCGACGGCCGCCGAGCAGCACGTCGACGATCGAGTAGATCAGCGCGGAATCGACCACCAGAAGGCCGAAATTGTCCCACTCCTCGGCCTTGAAGACCGACAGCATCGCCGGCAGCGGGATCGAGTTCAGGTAGTCGCCGAATCGGATCGAGGTGATGTTGTCCAGCGACACCTCGACGTTGTCGGAGGTGAAGTTGCGCAGACTGGTCGACATCATGCGCACCAGGCGGTCGAACACCACTTCGAGCATGGGGAGGCGCTCGTAGGAAACAAGCGCCGAGTTGACGATGGCGTGGATGCCCGAGGTGTCACCGTCACCGCCGCCGGCCTCGTCGAAACCGAGCAGGCTGTCGATCTCGTCCTGGTTCAGGACCCGCGCGGATCCGGCCTCCTCGCCGTCGTCATCCGACATCGAGTCCCATTCGGCCGCGAGATCGTCGTTCGTCGCCATCACTGTCGCCTTACTGGACCAGCATTTCCTTGAACAGTACGTCACGGACTCGGACCGGACGGGCGGCGATGTTCACGCGCCGCAACAATTCCTCGCGGAGCCGGTACATGCCGGCCGATCCGTTCAGGTCGTCGACTCTCAGCTCGCGGAGGTAGACCTGAAAATTGTCGACAATCCGCGGCAGCGCGTCGTTTATCCGATCGACGTCCTGCGGTCCCTCGAGCTCCAGCGCGACCTTGATCTTCAGGAAAGTCGACTTCCGGCCATTGGTGTTCAGGTTGACGATCAGGTCGGGAACCTCGAAGAAGAAGGCCCGCTGCGGCGTGATCGGTGCCGGGGCCGCCGGGGCGGCTCCTTCCGCCGCCGGAGCCGGCGGCGAACTGAACAGCCCAAGCATGAAGGCTGCGCCGACACCGCCGCCGATCAGCACGAGCAACAGAATCACCGCGAAGATGATCAGCCGCTTGCCGCTGATCTTCTTGCGCTCGGGTGCGGCGCCATCGAGGTCGTCGAGTGCGTCTTCGGCCATTCTCGTCTCCGTCCGTCCCGCCTCACCGCCGCCGTCGCGCCGGAACGCCGTGCAAGACCAATGCCGACTCCTGGAATCTTACCGGATCGCGGCCGGCTTCGGAAGCATGCCACTCAGGCACGGAGCCTGGCACGGGCTTGAACCCTCATATGGAGGCGCGCGCCGCGGTTGCGACGGGGAAACGGCGCGATCGCCAGCAGCTTCTGTCGACGATCGGATCGCACGCCGTTGTGTGGGCAGGTCGGGGAGTCGGCGGTTGGCACGATGCCTGCATTGGACTTAGGCAACACGCCGGGGCCAAGCCGGTGTCGACCGCAAACGAGGGTTACGGAGCAGGCCATGGAAAACCCGATCTACATCGCCCTGTCGCGACAGACCGCGTTGCGGCGTGAGATGGCGGTCGTGGCGAACAACATCGCCAACGCCAACACCACCGCCTTCAAGAAGGAGGTGATGATCTACCAGGCCTATGCCGAGAAGACCCCGTTCATGCCCCGTCTGGATTTCGTGATTGACCAGGGCACCGCCATCGAGCTCGAGCAGGGCGACCTCAAGGTCACCCACAACACCTTCGATCTCGGCATCGATGGTCCCGGCTACTTCCAGGTCGACGACGGCAACGGCACCAAGTACAGCCGCAACGGAACCTTCACCCTGGACGAGCGGAACCGACTGGTGACCCAGAGCGGCTACCCGGTCCTCGACCCGCAGGGCAACCCGGTCGTGATCCCGCGCGGTGGCACCGATCTGACGATCAGTCAGGATGGCAACGTGCGGATCGCCGACGAACTGGTCGGAAAGATCGGCGTGGTGGAGTTCGACGAAACCCTGTCGCTCCGCAAGAGCCGCGACAGCCTGTTCGAGACCGATGCGATCCCGGTGGCCGCGACCCAGAGCCGCGTGATGCAGGGCATGGTCGAGACCTCCAACGTCAACGCCATCGGCGAGATGACGGCGATGATCGAGATCCACCGCGCCTACGATTCGGTGAAGAACATGCTCGACCGCGAGGACAAGCGTCAAGAAAGCATCATCCAGCGTCTGGCACGCCCCATGCAAGGCGCCTGACGAACATTTCCCGGTTGGGAACCGACGGGGCCCAGGGCTCTAAACGGAACGGGATTTCGGCGCGCGCGCCGGCGAAGGGAGATCACGATGCAGTCCTTGAACATCGCCTCGACGGGCATGGCCGCCCAGCAGCTGAACGTGGAAGTCATCTCGAACAACATCGCGAACATGAATACCACTGGCTACAAGCGCCAGCGCGCCGAGTTCCAGGACCTGCTCTATCAGGACCAGCGCCGGGTCGGCACCAACTCCTCGGACGCCGGCACCATCGTTCCCTCGGGCATCCAGCTCGGCGTCGGCGTCAAGACCGCCGCCACCTACCGGATCAACGAGCAGGGCGCGCTCACCCTCACCGAGAACAACCTCGACCTCGCGATCCGCGGCCAGGGTTATTTCCAGATCGAGCAGCCGAACGGCGAGACCGCGTACTCCCGCGCCGGATCGTTCCAGACCAGCCAGGACGGCACGATCGTCACGCCCGACGGCTACACGGTGCTGCCGGGCATCACCGTTCCCGCCGGCACCCTGAACATCACGATCAACGAGTCCGGTCAGGTGTTCGCGCAGATCGACGGCCAGGTCCAGGAGCAGAACGTCGGCCAGATCCAGCTCGCCACCTTCCAGAACCCGGCCGGCCTGGAAAACATCGGCAACAACCTCCTGCTGGAGAGCGAGGCGTCCGGCGCCGCCACAACCGGCGTTCCCGGGGCCAACGGCTTCGGCGAACTGCAGCAGGGTTTCGTGGAAGCCTCGAACGTCGATCCGGTTCAGGAGATCACCAACCTGATCACCGCGCAGCGCGCCTACGAGCTGAACTCGAAGGTCATCGAGACGGCCGACCAGATGATGTCGACGGTCAACAACGTTCGCTGACGCCGCCTGACTCCGCCGAACGCGACCAGGGAGACACGCCATGAACCGCACCGTCCGCACGATCGCCGCCGCCGCCATCGCCGCAGCCCTCATGGGCTCCGGCGCGGCGCTGGGATCCAACACCGACACGCTGCCGCTGATCCTCAAGCAGCGGGCGATCGTCGACGGCGACGGGATCCACCTGTCCGACCTGTTCGCCAACGTCCCGTCCGACCGCGACGGCCGGATCTCCGACTCCCCGGCTCCTGGCGCTCGCCAGGTGTTCGGCGCCCGGCAACTTCTGCACTACGCGCGGTCGTTCGGGCTGCCCTGGCGCCCGCGAGACGCCAAGGTCTACGCCGAGGTGTTGCGCGACAGCGCGCCGGTTTCGCCGGATCTCGTGCGTGCCGCGCTGGTCCGGGCGCTGGAGCCGCAGCGCCCGGGGGACGACTTCGAGGTCGAGATATTCAACCGCGACCTGCCGCTGTTCGTCGCGGCCGGCTCGATCCCGGAGATCCTGGTCCGCAACGTCGCCTACGATCCCCGCTCGAACCGGTTCGACGCCTCGGTCGCCCTGATCGGCAGCGGCGCCTCCCCGGTGCTGGTCAGCGGTCGCGTCGAACCGATGGTCGAGGTTCCGGTGCTGGTCGGGCACGCCATGCCCGGCGAGGTGATCGCGGAGCGCGACCTACAGTGGACCCGGGTCGAGGCTCGACGCGCCGGCCTGAACACGGTGACCCGGATCGAGGATCTGGTCGGCAACACGCCGCGCCGTCCGATCGCCGCGGGCCAACCGATCCGGATGAGCGATGTCCTGCCGAACTTCGTGATCAGCAAGGGCGATCTGGTGACCGTCATCCTTAAGAGCGGAACCATGATGCTGACCGCGCGCGCCGAGGCCCTGCAGAAGGGGGCGGTCGGCGACGTCATCCGGGTCCGCAACAACCAGAGCCGCAAGGTCCTCGAAACCCGAGTGATCGCCGCGGACACGGTGACCATCAGCGGGCCGCAGGTCGCGTCCGTCAACTGAGAGCAACAGCGCACAACGCGCTTCGGAGGATCCAGAAATGATCGCCCGCCAGCACTCCGCCCGCCGCCACTCCGCCCGCCCGTTCGTCACCACCCTCGCGGTCGCCGCCGCGCTCTCGGGCTGCGGCGCCGTCGATCGGCTCGCCAACATCGGCCAGGCGCCGGAGATGTCCCGGATCGAAGACCCCACCCGGAACGCCGGGTATCAGCCGGTAACGATGCCGATGCCCGCCCCGGTGGTCGCCACGCGCCAGGCGAACTCGCTCTGGCAGGAGGGCAGCCGGGCGTTCTTCAAGGACCAGCGCGCCAGCGACATCGGCGACATCATCACGGTGGTGGTCTCGATCGACGACAGCGCGGCGGTCGACAACGCCACCACCCGGTCTCGCGCCAATTCCGACGCGGCGCAGTTGGGCGGCCTGTTCGGCTTCGAGAACAACCTCGCCGACGTGTTCCCGGAGGGCGTGACCGGCGACAACCTCCTTGACCTCGGCTCGACCACCAGCAACGTCGGCTCGGGAAAGGTCGACCGTGGCGAGGAGATCAACCTGCGGGTCGCCGGCGTGATCACGCAGAAATTGCCGAACGGCAATATGGTGGTCTATGGCCGGCAAGAAGTGCGCGTCAATTTCGAGGTCCGCGAGGTCGTGGTCGGCGGCGTCATCCGCGCCGCGGACATCACCTCCTCCAACACCATCAGCTACGACCAGATGGCGGAGGCCCGCATCTCGTACGGCGGCCGCGGCCAGATCACCGATGTCCAGCAGCCGCGCCTCGGCAGCCAGGTGCTCGACGTGATCATGCCGTTCTGAGGAAACCTGGTTCTCCGGTCCCCCGCATACCCTTGCGTCTCCCCGCAATGGGGGCCCGGAATCGGGAAGGCCGCCCCTCACGGGGCGGCCTTCTTCGCTTCTGACCGGTCCGATGGAGCCGGGCGTGTCAGTCGTCGCGGTGGGTCCGTTCCATCCGCTCGTGCCGTTCCTGCGCCTCCAGGCTCAGCGTCGCGATGGGACGTGCCTCCAGCCGCCTCAGGCCGATAGGCTCGTCAGTCTCCTCGCAATAGCCATAGGTCCCGTCCTCGATTCGCTTGAGGGCGGAGTTGATCTTGCTGATCAACTTGCGTTCCCGGTCCCGGGTCCGGAGCTCGATGGAGTGCTCGGTTTCGAGCGAGGCCCGGTCGGCCATGTCCGGTTGCTGAAGATTCTGTTCAGTAAGGTTGCTGAGGGTCTCGTTGGCTTCCCGCACCAGTTCAGCCTTCCAACGGAGCAATTTCTGCCGGAAATACTCCAACTGTTGTGGATTCATAAACTCTTCTTCGTCCGACGGCTTGTAGTCCGGCGGCAGGGTCACGCTCATCCCCTTCCTCCACGCGGGCTCGACGGCATTCGGAAACGGAGGACCCGTAACCGAACGAGCGCGGAAATTAGGGAGCGGCCTGAACCGCTTCGGTGGGATGAAACCCTGGATATCCGCGCCGCGCGACGGGTTACACGCTTCGCTCAAACTTCGCAAGCTCGACCCGTGCCCGAAGCTCAATCTCATCGAGAATCTCGGCCAGTTGCGGATCGTCGATCGCCTCGCGCTGGTGGCGGACAGTGTCGGCAAGTTCCTGCAGGCGTTCGCGCGGAATCGAACCGGCAAGCAGTCCGTGCCGAATGTCCTCGAGACGGTCGAGCATCAGATCGGCGCGTTGACGTGCCCGGCGGGCGTTGCCGGCACGATCACCGACCTCCTGGACCGACAGCACGGAATCAACGGACTGGATGCCGCTCGGCCCGGCCGCCGGCCCGGCCTCGGCGGTCTCGTCCAACAGCTTGGAGAAGTCGCTGCCACCCGCCTTCCCGGCCCTGCCGGCGCGGCGAACGCCTGAAATCCCGGCGCCTTTGCTGGACTCGACCTTCATGATGTTTGGCGACCTCGGTCGAACAAATGGAAAAGGCGATCGGCTCGGACTCGCATAACCGTGTTTATATCATGCGCCAGCTGAGATTTCGACGCCACCCTCGGTGTCTCTCCAGGCAAAGCTGGCACGCTTCTGGCATTGACTTCAGCGAGGCCGGGGTGACCCGGCAACACCGACCGACCTCGGGGACCAAGGCCATGACGACGGGACGCTGGATGCGACAGGTGGCGGCAACCGCGACGGCTCTCTGGGCCGTCCTGGCGATCGGTATCGGCAGCGCGGACGCCCAGACCCGCATCAAGGACATCGTCGACTTCGAGGGCGTTCGGGAGAACCTGCTGATCGGCTATGGCCTGGTCGTGGGATTGAACGGAACCGGTGACGGCCTGGACGCCGCCATCTTCACCAGAGAGAGCCTGGTCGGCATGCTCGAACGGCTGGGCGTCAACGCTCGCGACAACAACCTCGACACCGCCAACGTCGCCGCCGTGATGGTGACCGCCACGCTGCCGCCGTTCGCAACCCAGGGCACCCGGATCGACGTCACGGTCTCGGCGATCGGCGATTCCGACAGCCTGCTCGGCGGACAACTGCTGGTCACCCCGATGATAGGCGCCGACGGCGAGGTCTACGCGGTGGCGCAAGGGCCACTCGCGGTCAGCGGCTTTTCGGCCCAGGGCCAGGGCGCCAGCATCACCCGCGGCGTCCCCACCGCCGGCCGGATCGCCAACGGCGCGATCGTCGAGCGCGAGATCGGCTTCACGCTGAATCAGATGGAGACGGTGCGCATCGCGCTCCGCAACCCCGACTTCACCACGTCGCGCCGCATCGCGCAGGCGATCAACGCCTTCGTCGGTGGCCCGATCGCGCAGTCGACCGACTCCGGCACCGTCCGGATGCTGGTGCCGGACGCCTATCGCAACAACGCCGTGGCGCTGATCACCGACATCGAGCAGTTGCGCGTGACCCCAGACATGGTCGCCAAGGTGGTGATCGACGAGCAGACTGGCGTCATCGTCATGGGCGAGAACGTCCGTATCAACACGGTGGCGATCGCCCAGGGCAATTTGACCATTCGCATCACCGAAACCCCCCAGGTCAGCCAGCCGCAGCCGTTCGCCGAACAGGGCGAGACCGTGGTGGTGCCGCGCACCCAGATCGAAATCGACGACGATGCTGAGAAGAAGCTCTCCGTCCTGCCCCAGCAGGTCACGCTGCAGGAACTGGTCAACGGCCTGAACGCCCTCGGGGTCGGTCCCCGCGACATGATCTCGATCCTGCAGGCGATCAAGGCAGCCGGCGCCCTGCAGGCCGAACTCGAAGTCCTCTGAGCGGGAGAGAAGACATGAACAGCGCCCCCCTGCCCTCGGCCGCCGAACTGGGTTTCGCCCGCAGCCAGGGTGCCGCCGAGTTGCGGCGTACCGCGCTCGAATCGGCGGCGGCGGCTGGCGACAAGGCGGCGATCCGCGCCACCGCCCAGAAGTTCGAAAGCCAGTTCATCGCCCAGATGCTCGGCCACATGTTCAAGGGGCTGGGAACCGACGGTATGTTCGGCGGCGGCGAGGCCGAGGGCATGTGGCGGGATTTCTATGTCGAGGAAGTCGGAGAGGTGATCGCCAAGCGCGGCGGCATCGGCGTGACGGCGGTAATCGAGCGGCAACTGCTGCAGCTCCAGGAGGTACAGCGATGAATCCGAGGGATGCCGTCAAACTCTTCGTCGAGTCGATGACGCAACTGATGGCGGTGATGCGGCATGAGGTCGAACTGGTCCGCGCCCGCGAGTTTGCGAAGCTGGAGGATGTCCAGCGCCGCAAGCTGCAGCTGGCGCGCAGCTATGAGGAGCACCAGGCCCGGATGCGCAAGGACATGACCGTCATCGAGGCTCTGAGCGTCGAAGAGCGCGGCGATCTGCGGCGACTCTACGCGGCGTTCCGCGAGACGCTCTCGGAGAACATGCTAACGCTCAAGTCGGCGCACGATGCCACCGACCGCGTCGTAAAGATGATCATCTCAGGCCTGAAGGAGGCGCGCGGCGTCAGCGGCCCAGCCGTGAAACCGGGCAAGCCGGTGCGAGGCTACGCAGCCTACGGCAGCACAGGCGTCGGCGCGGCAGGCCTGAACCGGACACTCTAGGCGCCCGCTCAGACGTCGAGAGCCTCGAGATATCGTGCGTTGTCCGGCGCCAGCTCCCGCACCAGCGCCGCCTCGGCCCGAGCCG
>CAYNFA010000079.1:0-10531 GCA_964396345.1 uncultured Thalassobaculum sp. | reverse complement strand
TTCGCCTGGCTCGGCCAGGCCACCGGCCCGACCCGCGACCTCGACGTTCATATCCTGGCGTGGCGCGCCCACCGCCGCCGGACCAGCGCCGAGCAGGCCGCCATCCTCGAGCCGCTCGGCCGGTACCTGGCGGCCGAGCGCGCCGCCGCCCACGCCGCGCTGGTGCGGGCGCTGCGCTCACGGCGGTTCCGCACGGCGCTGGCCCGCTGGCGCGCCGTGCTGGACGCCGGCGACCAGGCCTGGACCGGGTCCGAGGCGCTGCGCCGGCCGATCGGCGAGCTGGCCGGGCATCGCATCCGCAAGCTGTACCGCCGGGCGGTGCGCGAGGGCACGGCGATCACCCCGGACTCGCCGGCGGAAGCCCTGCACGCCCTGCGCAAGACCATGAAGAAGCTGCGCTACGTGGTCGAGATCATCCGCCCCGGGGTGCCGGCCGACCGGGTCCGCCCGGTGCTGCGCCGGCTGCGGGCGCTGCAGCAGGTGCTGGGCGACGTCCAGGACATGGAGGTCCAGGCCGACGCGCTGCGCCGGTTCGGCCTGGCCATGGGCGAGACCGGCCTGGCCGGCCCGGCCACGCTGATGGCGATCGGCGCCCAGGCCGAGGACCTGGAAATCCGGCGCGCCGAGGCGCGGGACCGCTTCGCCGCGGTGTTCGCGCCGGTGGCGAAACGCAATTTCGGCGACAAGGTGCGGGCGCTCGCCGGCACCAGGGCGGGAGACGGCGCATGAAGGTGGTGGCGGCCTACAACATCAAGGGCGGGGTGGGGAAGACCGCGACCGCCGTCAACCTCGCCTACGCCGCCGCCCGCGCCGGGGCGCGGGTGCTGGTGATCGACCTCGACCCGCAGGCGGCGGCGACCTTCTACTTCCGGGTCAAGCCGAAGGTGAAGGGCGGCGGCAAGGGGCTGGTCTCGGGCAAGCGCGACCTCGACGACCTGATCAAGGCGACCGACCACGAGCGCCTGGACCTGATCCCGGCGGATTTCTCGTTCCGCAACCTCGACCTGATGCTGGACGCCGAGAAGAAGTCGAAGAAGCGCCTCGCCAAGCTGCTGAAGCCGCTGGCCAGCGACTACGACGTGATCATGCTGGACTGCCCGCCCAGCGTGTCGCTGGTTTCGGAAGCGGTGTTCCACGCCGCCGACGCGCTGGTGGTGCCGCTGATCCCGACCACCCTGTCGCTGCGCACCTACCAGCAGCTGCAGGGGTTCCGCGACGAGGAGAAGATCGCCGGGCTGGCGCTGATGCCGTTCTTCTCGATGGTCGACCGCCGCAAGAGCCTGCACCGCGAGGTCGTCGACCGCTTCCCCGAGGATCACCCCGAGGCCCTGGGCGTGCAGGTGCCCTACGCCAGCGTGGTCGAGCGCATGGGCACCGAGCGCGCGCCGCTCGCCACCTTCGCGCCGCGCTCGGCGGCGGCGACCGCCTACGCGGCGCTGTGGGAGGAGATCGCCAAGCGCCTCGGATAGCTTCTCTTACCGGCGCGGCGCGACCCGGTCGTGCTCGCGCAGCACGCGCTGGCTCTCGGCGTCGACCTCGACCAGGGCCACCGGATAGCCCCACAGGTCGGCGACGTGCTGGACCACCGCCACGGCGTCGTCGAGGTCGAGCAGCCGGCCGCCGATCGCCTCGTGGCGCAGCACCAGCGTGCGGTCGCCGTCGAGGTTGGTCTCGGCCACCTGGATGTTCGGATCGCCGACCGCGACGTCGTAGCGGCGCGCCAGCGCCCGGCGGACCTTCCGGTAGCCGCGCTCGTTGTGGATCGCGTCGACCAGGTATTCCGGCGCGTCGGGCTCGGCCTGCAGCTTGAACAGCTTGAACTGGCGCATCACGGCGGGGCTGAGGAACTGCAGAACGAAGCTCTCGTCGCGGTAGTTCGCCCAGGCTTCCTTCAGGGTCGCCATGGTGTCGCCGCCGCCGGCGAAGGCCGGGAACCACTGGCGGTCCTCCTCGGTCGGGCGTTCGCAGATCCGCTCGATGTCGGTCATCATGGCGAAGCCCAGCGCGTAGGGGTTGATCCCGGAATAGCGCTTGTCGTCGAAATCCGGCTGGAAGATCACCGACGAGTGCGAGTGCAGGAACTCCATGATGCCGCCGTCGGAGATCAGGCCCTTCTCGTGCAGCCGGTTCATGATCCGGTAGTGCACGTAGGTGGCGCAGCCCTCGTTCATCACCTTGGTCTGCTTCTGCGGGTAGAAGTACTGGGCCAGCTGGCGCACGATCCGCAGGATCTCGCGCTGCCACGGCTCCAGCTTCGGCGCCATCTTCTCCAGGAAGTAGAGGATGTTCTCCTCGGGCAGCGGCACCGCCTCGGGGATGGCCGGCGCCTGGGCGCGCTCGGCGGCGCCGCGCTCGCGGCGGGAATCCGGCGGCACCGTGCGCTCCCACAGCTCGCTGTAGGTCTCCTCCTCGTACAGCAGGCGGTCGCGGGCGCGCTTCTCGGCCGATTTCGGGCTGACCCGGCGCTTGCGCTGGTAGCGGTTGACGCCGTGGTCCATCAGCGCGTGGGCGGCGTCCAGCACGCGCTCGACGGCGCGCTCGCCGTGGCGCTCCTCGCAGCGCGCCACGTAGGACTTGGCGAACTGCATGTAGTCGAGGATGGCGCCGGCGTCGGTCCACTGCCGGAACAGGTGGTTGTTCTTGAAGAAGTGGTTGTGGCCGAAGGCGGCGTGCGCCATCACCAGCGCCTGCATCGCCATGGAGTTGTCCTCCATGACGTAGCTGATGCACGGGTTGGAGTTGATGACGATCTCGTAGGCAAGGCCGCGCGCGCCCTTGCGGTACAGCATCTCGTCGTAGGCGAAGTGCTTGCCGAACGACCAGTGGTCGTACATCAGCGGCATGCCGATCGAGGAGTAGGCGTCCAGCATCTGCTCGGCGGTGATGACCTCGATCTGGTTCGGGTAGACGTCGAGGCCGAGCTCGCCGATCGCGATCGCCTCGATCGCGTCGTAGGTGCGCCGGACCGTGTCGTAGGACCAGTCGGACTCGGCGAACAGCGGCCCGCCGGCGGCCGTGGTGGCGGCGCTAGACACTGTGCTTCTCCGGGGTGAAGAGGTCGCGGAAGACCGGGTAGATGTCGCCGCGGTCGGCCACCCGCCGGGCCGCGAAGTTGCGGTGCGAGGTCGAGAACGGCGCGTAGGCCCGCCACAGGTTGGAGTCGGTCCGCAGCAGCTCGCCGACCCCGCCCGACACCTCGACATAGGCGAAGTACTGGGTGATCGGCAAGATATCCCCGGCCAGCAGCGACGCCACCTCCGGCCCGTCGGCGGTCAGGTTGTCGCCGTCCGAGGCCTGGGCGGCGTAGATGTTCCAGTCGGCCACCGGGAAGCGCTCGGCGATCACCCGGCGCATCTCGACCAGCGCGGTCGAGACCACCGTGCCGCCGGTCTCGCGGCTGTGGAAGAAGGTGTCCTCGTCGACCTCCTCGGCGCGGTGGGTGTGGCGGATGAACACGATCTCGACGTGGCGGTAGCGGCGCTGGATGAACAGGTACAGCAGCGTGAAGAACCGCTTGGCGAGGTCCTTCATGGCCTCCGACATCGACCCCGACACGTCCATCAGGCAGAACATCACCGCCTGGGTGATCGGCTTCGGCACCGCCTCGTAGCGGTTGAAGCGGATGTCCATCGGGTCGAGATACGGGATCTCGCGGGCCCGGCGCTGCATCAGCCCGAGCCGGATCCGCAGCTCGTCCAGGCGCCGGCTGTCCGGTGCGGTGCGCTCCAGCTCGGCGATCTCCAGCCGCAGGGCGTCGAGCTCGTCGTTGCTGGGGCGGCGCAGCGCGATCCGCCGCGACAGGCTGTTCCGCATGGTGCGGACCAGGTTGATGTTGGTCGGCGAGCCGCTGACCGCGAACCCGGCCCGCTCGGAGGTGGTGTGCTCCGAGCGCCCGACGGTCTGCTTCATCAGGTCGGGCAGTTCCAAATCCTCGAGGAAGATGTCGAGGAACTCCTCGCGCGACAGCGCGAAGCCGAAATCGTCGCTGCCGTCGCCGTCATCGGCGCCCTCGCGGCCGGCGCCGCCGCCGCCGCCCTTGGCGGGGCGCGGGATGAGGTCGCCCTCCTGGTAGGATTTGTTGCCGGGCACCACCCCTTCCTGGTGACCGGTCGAGGGGTCGTGGCGGAACTTCGGCTCGCGCAGCCCGTCGGTCGGGATGACGATCCGCTCGCCGTCGGCGACGTCGCGGATCCGGCGTTCCGCTGTCGCCTGCCGCACCGCCTCGGTGACCTGCCGCTTGGCTCGCCTCAGGAAGCGCTGGCGGTTGGCCAGGCTCTTGCCCTGGGGGTTGCGACGCCGGTCGATGATGTTCATCGCGCGGACTGCCCCTTCCCGCCTAACCGGCCTGCTTGACGCGCATGTACCACTCCACCAGCCGGCGCACCTGGCGCTCGGTGTAGCCGCGCGAGACCATGCGCTCGACGAACTCGGCGTGCTTGCGCTCGGTCTCCGACTCCTTCTTGGTCCCGAAGCTGATCACCGGCAGCAGATCCTCGACTTGGCTGAACATCCGGCGCTCGATGACCTCGCGGATCTTCTCGTAGGACGTCCAGGACGGGTTGCGGCCGGCGTTCTGGGCGCGGGCCCGCAGCGCGAACTTGACCACCTCGTTGCGGAAGTCCTTGGGGTTGGCGATCCCGGCCGGCTTCTCGATCTTGCTCAGCTCCTGGTTCAGCAGCTCGCGGTCCATCAGCTGGCCGGTGTCGGGATCCTTGAAGTCGTGGTCCTCGACCCAGGCGTCGGCGAACCCGAGATAGCGGTCGAACAGGTTCTGGCCGTAGTCGTTGTAGGATTCCAGGTAGGCCTTCTGGATCTCGTTGCCGATGTACTCGGCGTAGCGCTGGCCGAGCTCGCTCTTGATCATCTCGACGTAGCGGCGCTCGGTCTCCTCGGGGAACTGCTCGTGCCGGACCGCCTGCTCCAGCATGTACATCAGGTGCACCGGGTCGGCGGCGACCTCCTTGGCGTCGTAGTTGAAGGTCTTGGACAGCACCTTGAAGGCGAACCGAGTCGACAGCCCGTCCATGCCCTCGTCGACGCCGGCGGCGTCGCGGTACTCCAGGATCGACTTGGCCTTGGGGTCGGTGTCCTTGAGGCTTTCGCCGTCGTACACCCTCAGCTTGGAGTACAAATCCGAGTTCTCGTGCTCCTTCAGCCGCGTCAGGACGCTGAACCGGGCCAGCATGTCGAGGGTGCCCGGGGCGCAGGCAGCGTCGGCCAGCTCGCTGCCCTGGATCAGCTTCTCGTAGATCTTGCGCTCCTCCTGGACGCGCAGGCAGTACGGCACCTTGATCACCGAGACCCGGTCGAGGAACGCCTCGTTGTTGCGGTTGTTGCGGAAGCTCTGCCACTCGGACTCGTTGGAGTGGGCAAGGATCATCCCCTGGAACGGCATCGCCCCGATGTTCTCGGTGCCGACGTAGTTGCTCTCCTGGGTCGCCGTCAGCAGCGGGTGCAGGACCTTGATCGGCGCCTTGAACATCTCGACGAACTCCAGCATGCCCTGGGTCGTCCGGTTCAGGCCGCCGGAATAGCTGTAGGCGTCGGGGTCGTTTTGGCTGAAATACTCCAGCTTGCGGATGTCGACCTTGCCGACCAGGGTCGAGATGTCCTGGTTGTTGTCGTCACCCGGCTCGGTCTTGGTGACGCCGATCTGGCGCAGCTTGGACGGGTAGACCTTGGCCACCTTGAACTTGGTGAGGTCGCCGTCGAACTCGTCGAGCCGCTTCACCGCCCAGGGCGAGATCAGCCCGGTCAGCTTGCGCAGCGGGATCCCGAACCGCTCCTCCAGCTTCTTCCCCATCCGCTCCGGGTCGAACAGGCCGAGCGGGCTCTCGAACAGCGGGCTGATCTGGTCGCCGGCCTTCAGGACGTAGATCGGGTGCTGTTCCATCAGGGTCTTCAGGCGCTCGGCCAGCGACGACTTGCCGCCGCCGACCGGGCCCAGCAGGTAGAGGATCTGCTTGCGCTCCTCCAGGCCCTGGGCGGCGTACCGGAAGTAGCCGACAAGGCGCTCGACGGTGTCCTCCATGCCGTAGAAATCGTGGAACGCCGGGTAGACCTTGATGGTCCGGTTCATGAAGACGCGGCCGAGCCGCGGATCGCGCGAGGTGTCGACGACCTCCGGTTCGCCGATGGCCGCCACCATGCGTTCGGCGGCGGACGCGAAGGCCATCGGGTCGGTGCCGCAAAGTTCCAGGTACTCCATGAGACTCATCTCGGACTCCTTGCGGGTCTGATAGGTCTCGGCGTACTCCGAAAAGACGTCCTTCATGACGCTCATGCCTCACTCCATGGTGGCATCCGCGCGGCGGATCGCCGCGAACTGGCAAGCGAGCAGGCCTGGACTGTCCCGGTAGAACCACAACCAGCCCGTTCCCCGGCCGGTTCCGCGATGAGGTCTTCGTGATGACTTGGGCGTACCGCACCCCGGCGTCCCGCCGCGGCCGTATACGATGCTAGCTCAGTCTCCGGTCCAGGCATTCGGAACCCGCCTCTAAAACTCGGCGTACCCCCCCACGCGCCGCGACACTGCTCGAACAGTACCGCAACCAAGGCACTTGACGTGCCTTTCGCCTTTACTTCAGAAACTCAAAGGCTCTCCAACGCCTTTACTCTGCACGACACCTGTTAAAAATCACTTAATCACAGATGCTTGGATAACAAGGCATTTTCAAGGCTGCAGTATGACATGGTTTGTCACCTCCTCGCGAGCCCCGACCCGGGCGGAAGCGCCCAACTGCTTGTGAAAAATAGGTCGGTCGGACGGCACGACCACCTCCACCGGAGGGTTTTCGGGCAGAAGACGAACGCGTATCCAGAGCGTTAGCCTTCTCAGCGCAACCGCCGGTCGGCACGGCACCCTGATCCGCACCGTCGCTCTGCCACCCTCGCCCAGCCCCCGGAACCGCCGGCGGGGTGGACCTGTGGCGCCCGGAACGCCGCGACTCGGGCGGCGCGGCGGACCGAAACGCGGGTGACCTGAGGCCACTTTCGCGTGATCATCGCCGCCACAGTCACCGTCGGCACCGCCGCCCGGAAGGACCCCGCCACCATGGCCATCGCCACCGCCACCCACGCCCGCTCCGGCCTCGCGCTGTCCCGGCTCGGCTTCGGCAGCGCGCCGATCGGCGATTTGTACCGCCGCCTCGACGACCAGACCGCGGTGGACACGGTGCTGGCGGCGGTCGCTGCCGGAATCACCCTGGTCGACACCGCGCCGCACTACGGCAACGGCCTCGCCGAGGCCCGGATCGGCACCGCCCTGCGGCGCACCGGGCGCGACCGGATCGTGCTGTCGACCAAGGTCGGGCGGCTGATGTCGCCGTCGGGCGGACCGTTCGAGAGCCGCCGCTTCGCCGGCGGGCTGCCGTTCCGGGCGCGCTACGACTACGGCTACGACGGCACGATGCGCTCGCTCGAGCACTCGCTGCTGCGCCTCGGCACCGACCGGGTCGAGATCGCGCTGATCCACGACGTCGACGTCTGGACCCACGGCCCCGACGCCATCGAGGGGCGCTTCGCCGAGGCGATGGACGGCGCCTACCGGGCGCTCGACCGGCTCCGGGCGGACGGCACGGTCCGCGCCATCGGCATCGGCGTCAACGAGGCCTCGATGTGCGCCCGGTTCGCCCGCGCCGGCGACTTCGACGCCATGCTGCTGGCCGGGCGCTACTCGCTGCTGGAGCAGGGTGCGCTCGACGACTTCCTGCCGGTCGCGGCCGACAAGGGCATCGCGGTGCTGATGGGCGGGGTCTTCAACACCGGCATCCTGGCGACCGGCGCGGTCGAGGGGGCGATGTACAACTACAAGCCGGCAGCGCCGGAGATCCTGGAGCGGGTGCGCCGCATCGAGGCGGTGTGCCGCGCCCACGGCACCGAGTTGGCGACGGCGGCGGCCCGCTTCCCGCTCGGCCACCCGGCCGTCGCCTCGGTGGTGCTGGGCGCCGTCACCCCCGACGAGGTGGCGCGCAACGTCGCGGCCTTCGACCGGCCGGTGCCGGAAGGGCTGTGGCGGGACCTGGTGACGGAAGGCATGCTGCGGGCGGACGCGCCGCCGCCGGCGTGAGGGGGCGCCATATGATCGACCCGCCGGATGCCCTGACGCCCAGCGTTGCGGCGAGAGCAACGGGACCGGATCGGATGTGTAGCGTTGACACCGGCCTAAAATGTGTACGATACACACGATGAAGAGCACCGAACTGATCCGCGAACTGGAGAAAGCCGGCTGGGTGCAGGACCGGGTGCGCGGATCGCATCACGTCTTCAAGCACCCGGAGCGGGGCGGGATTGTCGTCGTCCCGCACCCGAAGAAGGATCTCGGTCTCGGGCTGATCGCAGCCATCCGCAAACAGGCAGGGCTGACATGATGCACTATCCGGTCGTCGTCGAAGAGGGAGCTGAGGCCACCGCCTTTGGGGTCGTTGTCCCCGATCTGCCGGGCTGCTTTTCGGCCGGCGACACGCTCGACGAGGCGTTGGACGCGGCCAGGGAGGCGATCGCCGCCTGGGTCGACGCCGCCCTCGACGCCGGACAGCCGGTTCCCGGCCCGTCGAGCCTGGATGCCGTGCGCCGGATGCCTGGATACGAAGGCTGGGCCGTGGCGGTCGTCGAGCTGGATCCGGCGCTGTTCGACGACACCATCGAGCGGGTCAACATCACCCTGCCAAGGCGGGTTCTGCGCCGGCTCGACGATCTGGCAACCGCCAGGCACCAGAGCCGCGGCGCCTTCATCGCGGAGTTGACGATGCGCACCCCCGGCGGCTGACCGACTGAAGCGACCAGGGCCAATTAAACGGGACCGCGCGCCATGCAGCAGGACTACGACTACGTGATCGTCGGCGGCGGCTCGGCGGGCGCGGTGCTGGCGGCGCGGCTGAGCGAGGATCGCGCCATCCGGGTGCTGCTGCTGGAGGCCGGCCGCGACTTTCGCACCGCCGACACGCCCGAGCACATTCGGATTCCCAACCCGCTACGCGCCATCGGCGACGACGACTATCGCTGGCCCACCCTGCTGGCCCGGCGCACCGACCGGCAGGAGCCGAAGCTGCTGTGGCGAGGCCGCGCCATCGGCGGCAGCTCGACCATCAACGGCCAGATCGCGATCCGCGGCATCCCCGACGATTTCGAGCGCTGGGCAGCACTCGGCTGCGCCGGCTGGGGCTGGGAGGAGGTGCTGCCCTACTTCCGCAAGCTCGAGGACGATGTTGATTCCGGCGACGCGCCTTATCACGGCCGGGGCGGGCCGATCCCGGTGTACCGCGCGCCGGTCGAGGACTGGGGCCATGTCGACCGGGCGCTGAAGGCGGCGGCCGGGAACCTCGGCTACCCGTGGTGCGAGGACCACAACGCGCCCGAGGCAACCGGCGCCTCGCCCTACGCGATCAACAGCCGCGTCGGCTACCGGGTGTCGACCAACGACGGCTACCTGGAGCCGGCGCGCAGCCGCGCCAACCTCACAATCGTCGGCGAGGCGCTGGTCGACACCCTGACGGTCGAGGGCAACCGGCCGCACATCGTCGGCGTAAGCGTGTGGATCGCGGGCGAACGCCGCCAAGTGCGGGCGACCCGTGAGGTGATCCTGTCGGCCGGCGCCATCCACTCGCCGGCGATCCTGCAGCGCTCCGGCATCGGGCCGGCGGCCCACCTGCGGTCGCTCGGCGTTGCGGTGGTGGCCGACCTGGCGGCCGGCGACAACCTGCTCGATCACCCGATCCTCGGCATCCTGCTCGACCTGAAGCCGGAGGCCCGGGTCGGCACCCGCATGCACCGCCACACCAATTGCTGCCTGCGCTATTCCTCGGGCCTGGCCGGGGCCGGCGCCAACGACATGATCATGATCGCCGGCAATCTGCGCTCGGAGGCCGACGGCGACCTGGCGCGCGGGCGCATCGCGGTGTCGGTCTACCAGGCCTTCAGCCAGGGCACGGTGCGGGCGGTGTCGGCGGACCCGCGCGCCGACCCGGCGGTCGAGGAGCGCATGCTGTCGGAAGAGCGCGACTTGGTGCGGATGCGCGACGGGGTGCGGCGTCTGCGCGAGGTCGGGCTGGACGCCGGGGTGATGGCGGTCGCCTCGCGGGTCGAGTACGGGGCGAGCGGGCGGCCGCTCGAGGACGAGCTGACCGGCGCGGCGCTCGACGACTGGATGCTCGCCGAATGCTCCGACGCGCAGCACGCCAGCGGCACCTGCCGGATGGGGGCGGCCGACGACCGGCGCTCGGTGGTCGACCCGGCCTGCCGGGTGATCGGCTGCACCGGCCTGCGCGTCGTCGACGCCTCGGTGATGCCGGAGGTGGTGCGCGCCAACACCCACCTGACGACGGTGATGATCGCAGAGAAGATGGCAGACGCGCTGAAGCGCGGCGGCTGAGGGCCGCACGTCGCTCGGTGGGCCCCGGATCGGCCCGCCCTGCGGGCGTTCCGTCCAGGGTGACGGCAAAGGGGGTGGAGGTGAAACGCCCCCTCCTTCTCCGTCGTCACCGCCCCTCCCCTTTGCCGTCATGTATGGACGGCCCCCGTTGGGCAAGTGCGA
>CAYNFA010000078.1:0-10609 GCA_964396345.1 uncultured Thalassobaculum sp. | reverse complement strand
AAACGAGATCGACCAGCGCGTCGTTGATCGCCAGCCGGACCTCGATATCCGGGTGCGCGGCGGCGAACCGGCCGAGCTTCGGGACCAGCCATTTGGCGGCGAAGCTGGTGAACGTGCTGACGGTCAGGGCGCCGCTGCGGTCGCGGGCCTGCAGCCGGGCGGTCGCGTCCTGGATGCGATCGAATGATTCGCGCAGCGGCGGCAGGTAGGCCTGGCCGGCATCGGTCAGCAGCAGCGCCCGGTTCCGGCGCTTGAACAGCGCCATCCCGAGCCACTCCTCCAGCGCCTTGATCTGGTGGCTGATGGCCGCCTGGGTGACGTGAAGCTCGGCGGCGGCCCGGGTGAAACTGAGATGCCGGGCGGCGGCCTCGAAGGCCCGCAGCGCGTTGAGGGGCGGAAGCCGCCGCACGGGCCTCTCCTCGAATAAATTTATCTAATGGATAATATGAGAAACAATCGTTTGTCGGCAAGTGACATCGATCGTAAATGTCTCAACGACAAACAGGATACGAAGGTTATCCACCTTCGGTCCCTGTGAAGACCATTAACGTTTTGCGAAGGAGGCTCTTATGAGCCGCATCCTCATCGCCACCTCTCGGCCGAGCTTCGGCGTTTCCGACCGGGACACGGTTCCCGCCATCGCCGACCGTCTCGTGTCCGCTCCGTTCGCCCTCCTGGCCGCCTGGGGTGAGCGCCTGAAGCAGCGCGCGGCGCTGGCCGAAATGGACGACCGCATGCTCAAGGACATCGGGCTGTCGCGCGCTGACGCCCTGGTCGAGGCCGACAAGCCGTTCTGGACGGCCTGAGCAACGCCATCGGGCGTCGTTCAGACTCCCCGGCTACCGGCAGGCGGACTCCCCCTCCGCCGGTCGCCGGGACGTCGCCCGAGCCCAGGGACCCGGCGCGTGAGCGTCGCGCCGCGGTCCGGTCCCTTCGGGGACAATCCGAGCGACTGCGGCCCCTGGGGTCCGGCCGATCTTTTTCTACCCGGCGTGCCGGACCATGATCCGGTTGATGCCGCCGAACGCCGCGAACAGCGTGCGGATCTGCTTGGCAAATCCGTCGGCGTCGGGCACGTCGATCCCGGCTGCGGCGATCGCGGCGCGGATCTCTGCGACCGTCCGCCGGCCGTCGATCCGCGCGACGACGGCGGTGGTCAGCGGTGGCAACAGCGCCCGGTACGCGGCGCCGTCGATCTCGGCCTTGAGCATGCCTCCCGGTTTCAGGCCCTTCGCCACCGTCGCCGGATCGAGGCCGCGCAACACCAGCACCGACCCGTCAGCGCCGGGATCCGGCGTGGCCACCGCCGGGCGGCCGGCGAAGCCGGCGTACAGGACGTGCTTGCCCATCGTCGTGGACAGCCGCTCCGCCAGCGCCGCCCGATCGAGCACCGACAGCGCCGCCGCCCGGCGCCGCAGCGCCGGGTCGGCGAGATAGGTCTCGGGCGCGTAGCGCGCTGGTTCCAGCCAGGCGAGCGGCGCCAGGCCGGCGGTCGACAGCAGCGCCGCCAACTCCGGCACCCGGTAGGAGCGATCGCGGCGGTGCAGCAGCAGGTCGTAGAGGTGCGCGTCCTTGCCCTTGCGATGGTCATGGACCAGCGGGTTGCGTTTCAGCAGATGGGTGTCGGGGAGCCCGGCGATCAGCCGGTGCGCCGCCGCCAGCCGCTCCGCATCCGGCAGATCGTCGACCAGTTGGGCCAGCGCCTCCTGCACCGGGTAGACGCCCGAGCGCCCATAGGTCCCGTACAGCATCAGCCCGAGGCCGCCGGTTCGGGCCAGTTGCGAGGCCAGAGCCCGCAGGCCGGCCTCGGGACTGGCCAGATGGTGCAGCACGCCGCAGCAGTCGATGTAGTCGTAGGGTCCGGGGGCGAGGGCGGCTACCTCCTCGAGGGCGCCGGTGACAAACCGCATGTTGGCGAGGCCGCGGGCCACGGCGCGGGCCTCGGCGATCCGCCGCGAGGCCGCCGACATGTCCAGGTACACGACCTCGGCGTCGCCAGCGCCGGCGCTGGCGAGGTGCTGCGCCAGCATGATCGCGGCGTCGCCGGTGCCGCCGCCGGCGACCAGCGCCCGGAACGGCCTGCCGAGGTCGAGGCGCCCGCCATAGACATAGTGCCGGACCTCGTCGAGGTCGCTCGGCGTGCCCTCGACCAGCCGGTGCTTTTCGTCCCGCGGGTCGCGGTGCGGGTAGGGATAGGCCTCGTACTGCTCGCGAACCCGGTCGTCGATCGACGCCATCGCGGTCAGAACGCCAGGTCCGGCGCCGGGCGCACCACGCCGACCAGCCGGCCGGCCCAGTTCCGGATCGGCGCCGTCAGCGAATCGGCCAGCCGCCGCTGGGCGTCGGCGTCGAGGACCCCGAGGTGGACCAGGATCGCGCCGATCGCGGCCTGGGCGGCGCGGCCGTTGCCGTCATCGACCTTCAGGCAGATGCCGAGCCCCTTGGCGGTGGCGGCGGCGGCGAACACGCCCTCCGCCCCGCTCTTCAGCAGGCAGCGGGTGCCGGTCTCGGCCAGCAGGGCGCTGTTGAAGCGGTTGCTGCCGGCTATCAGCAGCGGGTTGGCGGCGCAGGCCTTCACGATCCGCTCGACCGCCGCCCGCCGCGACGGCGCCAGACCGGAGGGATCGGCGAACCGCGCCATCGCCGTCGCCATGCCCTTCAGCGGGACCCCGAACACCGGGATGCCGCAGCCGTCGTAGCCGGTCGGAACCCGCGACAGGTCGCTGCCGCACATCTCCGCCATCACCGCCTTCAGCCGCTTCTGCACCGGGTGGTCGTGGCCGATGTAGCCCTTGGTCGGCTCGCCGAGATGGACCGCCGTGGTCAGCATGCCGGAGTGCTTGCCCGAGCAGTTGTTGTGGGCACGGGACGGGGCGATGCCGGCGCGCAGCATGGCGTGCGCCGAGGGTTCGTGGATCGGAATCTGCGGGCCGCACTCAAGGTCCTCGGCGGACAGCCCCAGCCGGTCGAGCCAGGCGACCACCCGGTCGACGTGCATTGGCTCGCCGGAGTGGCTGGCGCAACACAGCGTGACCTCGGAATCGTCGAGGCCGAAAGCCTCGGCGGCGCCGCTCTCCAGGACCGGCAACGCCTGGATCGGCTTGATCGCCGAGCGGCCGTAGACCAAGCGATCGGCGTCGCCCCAGGTCGAGACCGCGCGGCCGTCGGCGTCGACCACGGCGGCGATCACCCGGTGCACGCTCTCCACCATGCCGCCACGGGTGACCTCCACGGCGATCGGGGCATCGGGGCGGCCGGCGTGGACACGCAGGACGGTGCCGTCGGAGGCGGCGATGGGGGCGTCGTCGTTCATGTCACGGCTCTTTGTCGGAGGGAGCCTCACCTTGCCTCGGCGGCGGGCGTCGGGCAAGGTCGGTAACCATGCGCGGCTACTTCGGAATCGGCGCGGAGGACATCACCAAGGCGATGAACGTCGCCGCGCTGATGCGCACCGCCCACGCCTTCGGCGCCAGTTTCGTGTTCTCGATCGGTCGGGTGCACGCCGGCCACCAATGGGGCCGCGTCGACACCTCCGACGCCACCGCGAGCCTGCCCTACTACCGGTTCGACGCGCCCGATGGCCTGCTGCTTCCGAAGGGCTGCGAGCTGGTCGGCGTCGAGATCACCGACGACGCGGTGGCGCTGCCCAGCTTCCATCACCCGCGTCGCGCCGCCTACGTGCTCGGCCGCGAGCGTGGCGCGCTGTCGGAGGGGCTGCTGGCGCGCTGCGACCACGTGGTGCGGATTCCCTCGCGGTTCTCGATCAACCTGGCGATCGCCGGCGCCATGGTGATGTACGACCGCATGTTGAGCGTCGGCCAGTTCGCGCCCCGCCCGCACCGGCCCGGCGGGCCGGTCGACCCCGTCCCGATGCCGGAGTACGGCGAGCCGCTGTGGGTCCGCAAGGACCGCAAGCGCGCCAGGGCTAGCGCCGCCCCCCGCGCCGACCTTTAGGCCGGGGCCGTCCGCGATCAGTCGGCGTTGGTCGCCGGCGCGTCGCCGAGTTCCGGGATCGGCCCCTCGTAGTAGGGAAGCCTGTCGACCCGCGGCGTCCAGGCGCCGGAATCGATCAGCCCCTGGACATGGGCGGTGATCTCGTCGAGGCGGGCGAACCAGACGCCGCCCTTGGCGTTCATGCGCTCGATCAACTGCCCGATCATCACGGCCCGGGACAGCCGGCCGCTGAGGAACGGGTGCCAGACCCCGATCCAGAGACCGCCGTATTCCCACATCGCGTCGAATTCGGCGGCGTACACCGCCATTGCCTGCTCGGGTGGCTTGATCGTCGCCCGATAGTTCAGTTCCCGAGAGGTCTGGAAGTGCGGCCAGTCGTCGAGGCCGATGTGCGACGGCAGTTCGATGACCTGCCCGGCGTCGTTGCGCAGCACATAGGGCACGTCGTCGCCCATCAGCGACGCGTCGTAGAGAAAGCGCTCCGCCACCAGATGCGACAGGGTGTTCCGCGAGAACTGGTACGCCGGCGCCCGGAAGCCCTTCGGCCGGCTACCGATCATGCGCTCGAACACCGCGGTCGCGCGCTGCATCCAGTAGAGTTCGTCGGCCGCGTCGAAGCGATTCGGCTCCTCGTGAAGGTAGCCGTGGTGGCCGATCTCGTGACCCTCCTTGAGGATCATGTCGACGGTCTGGGGATATCGTTCCATGCACCAGGCCGGCAGGAAGAAGGTCTGCCGCATTCCGAACCGCTTGTAGAGATCCAGGATCCTCGGAACCGCGATCTCGGGGCCGTAGCGCAACATCGACATCGCCGCCACCCGGGTGTCGGCGGAGCTGTGGTGGGCCAGGTGGAGCAGGCTGTCGGCGTCCATGTCGAAGGTGAACGCGACGGCGCAGCGCGCGCCGTTCGGCCAGGGAACCGGATTCTTGATCATGACGTCGCTCCTTGCGCCGAGGCGGGCGGGGTATCACGGACGAACGTGCGCCAGTCGCCGGTAGGCTCCCAGCCGAGTCGGTGCCGGGCTCTGTCGTTGCCGAAGGCGGCGGCCCGAGGGGTGCGGTCGAAGAGGCCTCGATCGCGGGCCGGGATCTCGCGGCCATAGGTCCTGGCCATGAACTCCAGGGTCGGCGCCGGGCTCATGGTGTCGGAGGCGCCGACGTTGAAGACATCGTACGGGCCGATATCGCGCTCGAGCGCGAGACGAAAGCAGCGCGCGGTGTCATCCGGTCGGACATAGGCGCGGTGCGGGGGCGGCGGACGGTGACCGTCCGGCAGCGGGCCGCCGCCGTCGGCCTCCCGCGCGCGGCGGTCGAACTCGTGAACCCTATCGGGAAAGATGATCCAGGCCGGTCGCAGGCACGCCACCGACATCCGTCCGCGCCGGGCGAACGACGCCGCCACGGCCTCGCAGACTTGCTTGCTCAAATCGTAGGCGATGTCCGGCCGCAGCGGGTGCTGCTCGTCGAACGGCAGGTAGTCGGGCGTCCTCCGGGGCTCGACGGCCTCCAGGCCGTAGGCGGCGATGCTCCCGCAGATCACCGATCTGCGGATTCCGGCAGCCTCGGCGGCGGCGAGCACGTTCCAGGTTCCCTGGACGTTGGTCTCGAAATAGTCGTGCTCGGGGACCCTCACTCCGGAGTCGATACCCGCCAGGTGGATCACGGCGTCATGGCCGTCGACCGCCGCGGCGATGGCCGTCAGGTCGAGGACGTCGGCGGCGACGTACCGGACGTCCCGGTCCGGGGCGGTCTTGTCGATCACCGTGACATCGTAGGATCGCCGGAACTCGTCGACGACGAAGCGTCCGAGCCGACCGCTGCCCCCGGTGACCACGACCCGGCCCCGGGTCACGGGGCGGCCCCGGAAGCGCCGGCCGCCCGGCCGGTGGCTATCAGCCCCAGGAACTCGAGGGCGACGGTTGCCCCGAGCAACGCGGTGATCTGGCCCGGGCCGTCGTAGAGCGGGTTCACCTCAACCACGTCGCAGCCGACCACGTTCATCGGGGCGAGCGCCCGGATCAGCGCCAGCGCCTCGCGGGCGCTCGGCCCGCCGGCCTCCGGCGTCTGCACGCCCGGTGCGTTGCCGGGATCCACGAAGTCCAGGTCGAAGGTGATGTAGACCGGCCGGTCGCCGACCCGCTCGGCGATCCGTCGCGCGGTTTCGGCCGGCCCGAGATCGAGGGCCTGATCGGTCGTCAGGACCTCGAAGCCGAGCTCCACCGACTGGCTGACGTCGTCGGCGCGAAACAGCGATCCGCGCATCCCGATCTGGATGGACGCCGCGGGATCCAGGCCGTTCTCCTCCGCCGCCCGCCGGAACGGCGTTCCGGCCGAGTAGCGCTTGCCCGCGAAGTAGCTGTTCCAGGTGTCGGAGTGGGCATCGAAATGCACCAGGGCAAGGGGGCCGTGCCGCTTGGACAGCGCGCGGATCGCCGGCAGCGACACCGAGTGGTCGCCGCCCAGGGAGATCGGCACGATCCCCTGGTCGACCAGGCTCGACACGGACGCCTCAAGGCGCGCGAGCGATTCCTCAAGATAGCCTGGCACCACGCTGGCGTCGCCGGCGTCGGCGACCCGCAGCCGCTCGAACACGTTGATGTGGTCGCGGTACGGGTTGATCGGGCGAAGCATGACCGACATGGCGCGCACCGCACCCGGCCCGAAGCGGGCTCCGGTGCGGTACGGTGATCCGGAATCCGATGGCAGGCCGATAATCGCCGCGTCCAGGGCGTCACCCGGCTGCGCCAGCGGCAGCCTCATGAAGGTCGGCACGCCGCAGAAGCGCGGCGTGTCGAGGGAATCGACGGGAAGAAAGCCGGTCATCCCTTGGCCATCAGGTAGTCCAGCGCCGACAGCGTGTGGGTCTTGAGGACATGGAACACTTCCTCGATGTCGACGTACTCGTCGGCCATCGCGACGTTGAACGGCGTCACGCCGTAGACGAAGGCGGGAACGCCCTTGCCCCGCCAGAGCCGGGCGTCGGTGCCCGGCAGGCTGACGATCGCCGGCGGCGTGAACCCTGCCAGTTCCTTGACGTTGCGCTGGATGAGCTTGCACATCTCGTGGTTGGGATCCGACCACAGCGGTTCCTGGCGCCCGACCACTTCCATGTCCGCCTCCGGGAAGCGCGCGACGATAGCTCGGGCCAGCTCGATCACGGTGTCGGGGGAGACGCCGACCGGCACACGGATGTCGGCGGTGACCTCGCACACGCCGGGCAGCATGTTCTGCTTCACGCCGCCGTTCACCGTGCCGATGTTCAGCGACACCTTCTGCAGGATCTTGGACGCGCCCGGGGACGCCACCTTGTCGATCACGTCCTCGACCCCGGCCAGCGCCTGGGCGATGTGCTCTGGTGTGTCGACCTCGATGTGCCGGACCTCGTCGAGCGCCAGGATCAGTCGGGCCGCGATCTCGTTGGCGTTCTGGCTCTTGTGGGGGTAGGCGCCGTGGGCGCCGGGCGTCCGCACCGTGAACTTCAGCCACAACGGGCCCTTTTCCGCGAACCGGACCGAATGGATGCCGGTGGGCTCGGTGGACAGGCAGATATCGCCATGAATCTCGGGATGATGCTCGATCAGGTACCGGGCGCCGTCCGGACCGAACGTCTCCTCGTCGGAGACGGCCGTCATGGTCACGCGCCCGCGCAGCTGGTCGCGCAGGCGGTAAAGATACATGTAGGAGAACAGGATGGACGCGGTTCCGGACTTCATGTCGTTCACGCCGCGGCCGTACATCCGGCCGTCGACGATCTTCCCGCCCCAGGGATCCTGGGTCCAGGTTCCGCCGTCGCCGACCGGAAACACGTCGATGTGGCCGTTGAAGACGACGTGTCGGCCCGGGGCGGCCCCGTCGAAGGTTCCGACGAAGTTCGGCATCACCGCGTTCGGCGAGATCGTGCGGAACGGCAACTGGCGCTCGGTCAGAAAGGCCTCGACGACGGCGGCGGCTTCCCGGGTGTCGCCCGGAGGGTTCGGGCTCTTGGCTCTCACGAAGTTTCCGAGGAACTCGAGGAACACCTCGCGATCCTCGTCGATCCAGGACAACACCCGCTTGCGCAAGTCTTCCATGACTCGACCTCTTCCGGACTGTGGGAGGGAGGCCACGCCTCGATCGTGAGGCGTGGCCAATGTCTTGCCGGCTCGCGCCGGCAGCGGCGTCAGTTGATCTGGCTGCGGATCGGCTCGGCCGGAGCCGGGCTGTACCCGATCAGCGCCGTGGTCATCGACGCGTAGGTTCCGTCGGCGATCATGTCCGAGAGCGCCTTGTTGAGCGCCTTCACCAGTTCGACACGGTCCTTCTTCGCGGCCCAGCCCTTCTGGATTCGGCTCAGGTAGCCGGGGACGGTCCGCAACGGCATCTTGGCGTGCTCGGCCGCCCAGGCCGCGGCGATCGAATCCGTGACCATGCCGTCGATCTTGTTGTCGGCCAGGTCCCGCATCGCGTCGCTTTCGGCCTGATAGTATTTGGTGTCGCCCGGCTGCAGCTCCTTCGCGAGTTCCGCCCAGGTCGAACTCACCAGCACGCCCATGGTCTTGCCCTTGAACTGCGCGAAGTCCGTGATGCTGGAATCCTTGTGCACCACCAGCCGTCCGCCGGATTCGATCCAGCCGTCGACGAACAGGACGCGAGCCTGGCGTTCCTTGGTGATGTCCATGGTGTCGAACAGGATGTCGTATTGATCGGCCATCAGGCCGACCAGCAGCGAGTCCCACTTGGTGATCACGTACTTCAGTTCGAGCCCGGTTCGCTTGGCCATCTCGCGGAAAACTTCGTTGGTCAGGCCGTACCATTTGCCGTCGGGCGTCTGCATCGAGAACGGCGCGAACGAGCCGGTGAAGGCGCACGTGATCGTGCCGGGCTCGATCAGCTTGTAGTCCTGGGCCTGGGCGGACGCCGCCGCTTGCAGACCCATCACAACGACCGAAGCCGCTGCCACGCGTCGAATTGTTCGCCAGAGAGTCATCATCGCCTCCATCAGTTGAACCACCCTTGCTTGACCTGGCCGGTCGCCGGAGACATCCGGGCGAGTTGCGGCGCGACCGTCTCGGCGGTCGCGCCGATCAGTAAGCGATGGCGTGTCTCCGTTCCGCCCACCGCATGGCCACCATGAGAATGGTGGTCATCGCCAAGTAAATCAGTGAAACCAGAATGTAGAACTCGAACGGCTGAAACGTCGAGTTCACGATCACCTGGGTTTGCAGCATCAGTTCCATGATCGTGATCGTCGAGAGCAGCGACGTGTTCTTGAGAGTTGTCGCCGCGTCATTGGTCATCGGCGGGATGATGACCCGAACCACCTGCGGAAGTATGATTCGCCGCATGGTCTGTCCGTACGACATACCCAGGGCGACCGAGGACTCGCGCTGACCCTTCGGGATGCTCATCAGGCCGCCGCGGATGATCTCGGCGACGTAGGCGCCGCCGTTGAAACCCAGCGCGATGACGCCCGCCGAGAATGCGTCCAGCCGGATCCCGAGTTGCGGGAGCCCGAAGTAGACCAGGAAGATCTGCGTCAGCAGCGGGGTCCCTCGGATGAACCACAGGTAGAACTCCGCCGGGTACTGGAGGAGCTTGAACCCGGAGGTCTTCGCCAAGGCGCAGATCAGACCGCAAACCCACGACAGGAGGATCGCCAGCACCGTTACCTGGACGACGATCCAGGCAGCGGGCGCGAAGAGCGGAAGATAGGCTTCAATCTGGTTCCACCAGCCGTCCACCGCGCCGTACATGCCGGAGTAGGACGCGGATCCGGACGATTCTGAGTTCATCGTGTCTTCCCCTCGGCACTGTCACCGCCGGCGCGACCGGCGTGTCGGTCGGTCGTGCCGGCTATTCGGCAATCTCCACGTGCAGGACACGGTCCAGGAACCGTTTCGTGCGTTCGCTCTGCGGATTCGAGAGCACCTCGCGCGACGGCCCCTCCTCCTCGATCAGGCCCTGATCGATGAAGATCGTGCGATCGCTGACCTGGCGCGCGAACTGGATCTCGTGCGTCACGACCATCATGGTCATGCCGCCGCGCGCCAGTTTCGCCATCAGTTCGAGGACTTCGCCGACGAGTTCGGGATCGAGTGACGATGTCGCCTCGTCGAACAGCATCAGCTTTGGCTTCATGGCCAGGGCTCGGATGATGGCCACGCGTTGCTGCTGGCCGCCGGACAGGCGGGCCGGATACTCGTTGCGCTTCTCGACCAGACCGATGCTTTCCAGCAGCTCCTCGGCCTGTTCGGTCGCCTCCGATCGGCTGAGGCCCCGCACTGTCATCGGAGCCTCGATCACGTTGTGCAGCACCGATTTGTGAGGCCACAGATTAAACTGCTGGAACACCATGCCGATCTCGGCCCGTAGCGCCGACAGCGCCCGCCCCGAGGAGAACAGTCCACCGTTGGCTTTTTCATAAGGCACCCGCTGGCCCATGAAGATCACCTCACCGGCGGTGGGGATCTCCAGGAGGTTCACGCACCTGAGCAGCGTGCTCTTGCCGGAGCCGCTGACCCCGACGATCGAGATCACCTCGCCCTCGTGAACGTCGAGCGACACGCCCTTGAGGACCTCGAGTGCGCCGAAGCTCTTCCGCAGACCGCGCAGTTGCAGGATCGGTCGCCCTGTCTTCGATCCTTCAGCGATCCCGGCCATGCGCCCCCCCCCCCCC
>CAYNFA010000077.1:0-10671 GCA_964396345.1 uncultured Thalassobaculum sp. | reverse complement strand
GCCTTCACGACCTTCCACATCGGCGCCAACAAGCCCTACATCCTGCACCTGCGCGACGCTGCCGGCCCGCGCGACGGCGGGACGCTGCTCGGGATTGCGATGCGGCTGCCGAGCGCGCCGCCGAAGGGCTGGCGGGCGGCGGAAACCCCGGTGGCGGCGCCGGCGCCCGTTCCGGATCCGGAGCCGGCGCCGGAACCCGAGCCGGCCGACGAACCCGAGCCGACGCCGGAGGAGGAAACCGCGGTCGCCGGACTGACGGTCGATCCGGACGAGCGCCGCGCTGCCCGGGAGACCCGGCGATTCCCGATGGCGGCGGTCGCCGCCGGGCTCGTGCTGCTGGTGCTGGCCGGCGCCGCCGGATGGTGGTTCTACGGCCGGGCGTCTGACGAGACCGCGTTACCGATCGTGCCGCCGCGCACCCTCGACGCCGCCCGCGCCGCCCTGGCCGCCACCCCGACGCCCGCCGACGCCCGCGCCGCCGGCGAGGCGCACCTCGCGGCGCGGGATCTGGAAGGCGGCTTCCTGCTGCTGCGCTACGCCGCCGACAAGGGCGACGCCCAGGCGGCGCTCGCTGTCGGAACGCTGTACGACCCGGCGTCCTGGAGCGCCGAGACCAGCCCGCTGCCGGCGCCGAACGCCGAGCAGGCGGCCCAGTGGTATCATCGCGCCGCCGAGTCCGGCGATCCCGAGGCTCAGTACCGGCTGGCAATGGTGCTGCGCAGCGGCCGGACCGAGGCGGCCGACGGGCCCGAGCAGGCGGTGGCGTGGCTTCGCAAGGCCGCCGATCAGGGACACGCGCAGGCCAAGGAGGCTCTCGGGCAATGACAGGACCGATCCGCTCGCTCGCCCTTGCCGTGGTGGTCGCGGCGGCGTTGCTCGGCCCGGCGGTGCCCGGCGCGGTCGCGCAGACGCGTGCGCCGCTGCTGATCGAAGGCAAGTCCACGCTCTATCAGCGGGTCCTGACCCGGCCGGGCGCCCGGCTCTCGGATACGCCGGGCGGTGCCGGGCGCGTTCTGCCGGCGATGTCCGTGCTGTACGTGTTCGACCGCAAGGATGGGGTGCTTGAGGTCGGCGCCCGCGCCGACGCGGCCCCTCAGGGCTTTCTCGCCGAGCCCGAGACCATCGAGTGGAAGCACACCCTGGTGATGGCGTTCGCCAACCCGGCCGGGCGCGACCGGGTGCTGTTCTTCAAGGACCGCGACGCCCTGATGACCGTGCTCGACGCCGAGCAGCCCGCGGCGGTCGCCGAGCCGCTGCGCCAGGCGGCCGCCGACGGCCGGGCGCCGGCCGACGGGCCGGTGGTCTCGATCGAACCGGAGAACACCGTCGACCTGCAGCAGCGTTTCTACCTGCTGCCGATCCTGGAGGCGCGCTCGACGGTGCTGGCGTCCGGGTTCCGGGTGCGCACCGTGCGGGTGGCCTCGGTGACGCAACTGGAGGAGCCGGAGACGCCGGTCGCCAGCCAGCGCGCCAATCCGGCGTCCCTGGAGGACTTCCGTTCCGGGATCGTGTTCGTGGTCGACGCCTCGTCGTCGATGCAGCCCTACATCGACCGCACCCGCGAGGCGGTGGCCGAGGTGTTCGGGCGGATCGAGGCGGCCAGGCTGAACGACAAGGTCCGCTTCGGCATGGTCGCCTACCGCGACGACCCCTCCGAGGTGAAGGGCATCGACTACCTCGCCAAGACCTTCGCCGATCCCAACGAGGCGGCGACCCGCGACGCCTTCCTGAAGGCGGCCGAAGGCGTCACCGCCTCGAAGGTTTCCACCCGCGCCTTCGCCGAGGACGGCTATGCCGGCCTCGAGCATGCCTTGCGCGGGGTCGACTGGGACGGGTTCGGCGGCCGCTTTGTCGTGATGATCACCGACGCCAGCTCCCGCGAGGGCAATTCACCGCTGTCGACCACCCTGATGTCGACCGACCAGGTACGCCAGCTCGCCCAGGAGAACCGGACGGCGGTGTACGTGCTGCATCTGCAGACCGCCGAGGGCAAGGGCGATCACCCGATCGCCAAGTCCCAGTACGAACGGCTGACCGCCTATCCAGGCGTCGGCTCGCTGTACTTCCCGGTGCCGTCCGGCGACGCCGACGCGTTCCGCGCCCAGGTGACGCAACTGGCCGACCTGCTGGTCGACCAGGTTCGCAAGGCGGAGGACCCGGCCGCGGCCACCGAGGCGACCAACCCCGCTCCGGCCGACCCCAAGCTGGCCGAGGTGACCGAGGCGGTCGGCCTCGCCATGCGTCTGGCCTATCTCGGGCGGGTCGAGGGCACCGCTGCGCCGACCATGTTCGAGGCCTGGGCCTCCGACCGCGACTTCGCCAAGCCCGACGTCACCGCCTTCAGCGTGCGGGTGCTGCTGACCAAGAACCAGCTCTCCGACCTGCAGGCGACGCTGCGGCGGGTGGTCGAGGCCGGCGAACGCGCCCAGATCCAGCCCGGCGACTTCTTCAACCAGCTGCGCTCCGCCGCCGCCGCCATGGGCCGCGACCCGACGCGGATCGGGCAGGGAACGGCGCGCAACCTGGAGCAGGCCGGGCTGATGGGCGAGTATCTCGACGGCCTGCCGTACCAGAGCCGGCTGATGTCGCTCGACGAGGACAGCTGGAGCCGGATGGGCGTCGGCGAGCAGCAGGCGGTGATCGACGACATCAAGTCAAAGGTCGCGCTGTACCAGCGCTACCACGACGACGTCGACCGCTGGGTCCGGCTGGCCGAGGGGGCCGAGGCCGGCGACGCGGTCTATCCCGTGCCGATCGACAGCCTGCCGTGACGGTCGCGGCCGCCGCGGTCGAGAAGGTCCGGGGCGGGCTGACGGTGGCGATCGACCACCTCCGTCTCGGAGCCGGCAGCCGCACGGCGCTGGTCGGGCCGTCGGGGTGCGGCAAGAGCACGGCGCTCGACCTGCTGGCCGCCACCCTCCGCCCGGACCGCGTCGAGGAACTCACGGTCGCCGACGGTGATCTGGCGGCGCTCTGGCGGGCCGGCGCGTCCGGGGCGCTGACCGCCTGGCGGGCGCGGCGCATCGGCTACGTCCTGCAGACCGGCGGATTGCTGGGGTCGCTCAGCGTGGCCGAGAACATCCGGCTGTCGCGCCGGCTGCTGGGCCTGCCGGGCTGGGGATCGGCGACGGCCGTCGTCGAGCGCCTGGGGCTGAGCCGGCTGCTGCAGCGCCGGCCGGCCCAGCTGTCGATCGGCGAGCGCCAGCGCGTGGCGGTGGCGCGCGCGCTGGCCCACGATCCGGCGGTGGTGCTGGCTGACGAGCCGACGGCGGCACTCGACCCGGCGCTCGCCGAGGAGGTCATGACCCTGCTGTCCGAACTGGCCCTGGAGCAGGGGACCACGTTGCTGGTGGTCACCCACGACGCCGAACTGGCGGCCGGCGCCGGCATCACGATCGTGCGCTGCGAGGTGCGGCCCGGGCGCACCAGCATCGTGGCGGAGGTCGCGTGAGCGGCATCGCGCAACTGCTGCGGCTGATCCTGGCCGACCTCTGGCACGACCGGGTCGCGGTGATCTGCCAGGCGCTGGCGCTGGCGGCGGTGGTGGTGCCGCTGATGGTGCTGCTCGGCCTGCGGGCCGGGGTGATCGGCACCCTGATCGACCGCATGGACGGCGATCCGGCGATGCGGCTGGTGTTGCCGGAGGTGACCGGCGGCAACCGCTTCGACGCCGCCTGGCTGGCCCGCTGGGGCGCCGATCCGCGGGTCGCGTTCGTGCTGCCGAACACCCGCTCGATCGCCGCCCAGGTCGACCTGGTGGCACCATCCGGCGCCAGCCTGCGGGTGGCGCTGAACCCGACCGCCCCCGGCGATCCGATCGGGGCCGGCGACCTCGTCACCGGGCCGGACGCGATCGCCGTCACGACCGAGGCGGCGCGGCGCCTGGGCGTGGCGGCCGGCGACCGGGTGACGGTGACGCTGGAACGCACCCGCGGCGGCCGGATCGAGCCGGCGGCGCGGGCGATGACCGTGGCCGCCGTGCTCTCTCCGGATCTGGCCGGCGGGTCCGGCGCCTACGTGACGCTGCCGCTGCTGCTGGCGATCCAGGCCTTCCGCGACGGCCACGCCGTCCCGGAACTCGGCAATGTCGGCGACAGCCCGGCGCCGGAGGTCGCCGCGCACCCGCTGTTCCGGCTGTACGCGCGGTCGATCCGCGATGTCGCTGGGCTCGCCGAGGCGCTGCGCCGGGACGGTGTCCAGGTCGCCACCCGCGAGGGCGAGATCCTGTCGACCCTGCGCCTGGACGCCAGCCTGCGCGCGGTGCTGGCGATCATCGCGACGGCGGCCGGCCTCGGCGCGGGGCTGTCGATGCTGGCCGGGCAGCTGGCGGCGCTGCAGCGCAAGCGCCGCGACCTGGCGGTCCTCAAGCTGATAGGCTACGGGCCGGTCTGGCTGGCCGGGATGCCGATCGGTCTAGGGCTGGCGGTCGGGCTGCTGGGCGCGCTGCTGGCGGTGCCGCTGTTCTGGGCGACGGCGGCGGTGATCAACGGCTTCTTCGCCGCCAGCCTGGCGCCGGGCGAGGCGGCCTGCCGGTTGTCGCTTGCGGAGATCGCCGGTTTCGTGGCGGCGACCGCCCTGGTGACGCTGCCGGCCGGGCTGATCGCGGCCCGGCGCGCGACCGGCGTCGACCCGGCGGAGGAGGTTCGGGATGTCTGAGGGCTGGCGTGTCGCACTGATCCTTGCCGCCGTGCTGGCCGGCGTTCCGGCCTCGGCCGCCGAACCCTGGCCCGAGCGCCTGTACAACCCGCAGAAGGCCGACGATGACCTGATCCTGCCGATGCCGTGCGGCGGCGCCATGGCGTTCCGGCGGGTCGAACTGCCGGCCGAGGGCCTGCTCGGCGACCGGCGGGTCCAGCTCGGTGGCGTCGACGAGGCGGTGGCCTACGCCGAGAGCACCCGGGCCGACTACCTCGGCGGCGGGTTCTCCGACCCGGCGCGCAAAGGTGTGCGGGCCTACTACATCGGCAAGTACGAGGTGACCCAGGCGCAGCTGGCCGCCCTGGGCGAGCCGTGCCCGGCCACCGGCGGGGACGCCCGGCTGCCGGCCGTGAACGTCACCTGGGCGGAGGCGGTGGGGTTCGCCGCCCGCTATTCCGCCTGGCTGGTGACGGCCGACGCCAAGGCGCTGCCGACCGAGGCCGGAGCCGACGGGTTCCTGCGGCTGCCGACCGAGGCCGAGTGGGAGTACGCGGCGCGCGGCGGGGCGGCGGTCGCGGAGTCGGCGTTCATCGAGCGAACCTTCCCCACTCCCGAGGGACTGACGCGCTACGCCTGGCACCAGGGGACCGACTCCGCCAACAACGAGTTGAACGTCATCGGCCTGCTGAAGCCGAACCCGCTCGGCCTGCACGACGTCCTCGGCAACGCCGGTGAGTTCGTGCTGGACCCGTTCCGCCTCAACAAGCTGTCGCGGCTGCACGGCCAGGCCGGCGGGCAGATCGTCAAGGGCGGCGATTACCGCACCCCGGCCGGCGAACTGCGCAGCGCCGCCCGCGTCGAGTTCGTGCCGGTCGACAAGCGCGGCGAGCGCCGGTCCCCGACCACGGGATTTCGCCTGGCCCTGGTGCCGCCGAGCCTGCCCAGCACCGAACGCCTGACCGCGATCCGCGACGCCTGGACCGAATTGCCGAGCTCGGCGGTGGCGCCGCAGGACGACCCGGTCAAGGAGGCCGAGGCGCTGGCCCAGTCGGTCGACCAGCCGGACCTGCGCAAGCGGATCGCCGCCCTGTCGACCGTCATCAAGGCCTCGATCCAGTCGCGCAACGAGCAGCGCGACCGGGCGGCGGTCAACGCCATCCGGGTCGGCGCCTACGTCGCCGACAAGCTGGCGTCCGACCGCCGCATCCTGACGGTGCGCGAGAGCCTTCTGAAGCTGGCGGCGCCCGGCACGCCCGAGCACAAGGAGCGTGCCGACGGGCTGGCGGCGGCGCAGCAGGCGTTCGACGGCAACGTCGACTACTACCTCGACGTCGTGCTGTCGGTCGCGACGGATTATCCGGCGTCGGTCGTTGAAGGTCAGGCGGAGGTGCTGAAACGCGACCTGGAGAGCAAGAAGATCACTGGGTTGACCCGGCGCGTCGACCCGTTCGTTCGGCATGTCGGAGAGTTGCGGGCCGGGCGCCCGATCGACCGGGCCAGGCTGCTGGCCGAGATCGAGTAGCGCGGCGGGAACAGGGTGGCCAAATTGACTCGCTCGAAGGTCGCGCCGTACAACATCAGCACCGACGTCTGCGGGAAACAACACCGGCGTGCGGTCCGGGCATTGAGGGAAGAGGGATGTCCAGGTCTCGGTCTTCTAGTCGCCTGATGGCCGCCGTTCTGGCGGCGAGCCTCGCGCTCGGCGGATGCCAGACCACCGGTCTCGGCGGTCCGGAGGCGCAGACCCCGCTGACGCCGGCCGAGCGGCAGCTGCGCGACGACGCCGACCGCTTCAACGAGACGGTCCTTGGCGGCGCCGCCACCGGCGCGGTGGTCGGCGCGGTGCTCGGCGCCCTGCTCGGCGCTGCCTCCGGCAAGAGCGAGAACATCGCCATGGGTGCGCTGATCGGCGCGGCCGCCGGCGGCGTCATGGGCGGTGTCGACGGTTACGTGACCGCCAAGGCCCAGGAGAACTCGAACAACACGGTCCGCATGCTGAACTCGATGGCGCAGGACGTGCGCCGGGACAACGAGCGGCTGGAGCGGATCGTCGCCAACTCCAATCAGGTGCTCGACGACAGCAAGGCGCAGCTTGAGAAGATCCGCTCCGATGTCGCGACCAAGAAGCTGACCGTCGCCCAGGCGGAGGCCGAGCGTGGCAAGATCGAGCAGAACCATGAACTGCTCGAGACCACGCTGGAGACCGCCACCAAGAAGCGCGACAACTACCGCGACGCCGCCCGTCAGGTGCGGGCCCAGGGCGGCAACACCGCCGAGATGGACCGCGAGATCGCGAAACTGGAGCAGCAGGTGCGGGATCTTGAATGCAACGTCGCCAGCCTCAACTCCGCCCTGGAGGTGACCCGTGTCGGCTAAACCCGCCGCTGTTAAGCTCGCCTCTGTTAAGCTCGCCTCTGCCGTGGCGCTGGCGGCCGGACTGGCCGGCTGCAACACCTACATGGACGCCAAGGCCGATCTCGTGTCCGGCGGCCCGCAGCAGCGCGTCGCCGCCGCCCAGGGCGACCTGAACGCCGCCAAGACCACCAACCAGAACCTGCAGGACCAGCAGGTGGCGCTGGAGCGCGACATCGATCGGAACGAACGGCGGATCGCGGCCGCGCAGGACGAACTCGACAAGTCGAACACGGCACTCGCCGCCGCGCGCGCCCAGAAGCGGCTGTCGGAGCAGCGCTACGCCGAGTTGAAGCGGCAGTCCGACGCCCTTAACAGCGAATTCGCGGTGCTCGACCTGCAGATCCAGGGCGATCGCAGCAAGCCGAACGCCGGGCCGGAGGTCGCCGCCAAGGAAGCCCGGCTGCGCGATCTCGAGCGGCGCAAGGCCGATCTCGACCGGGCAATCCGACTGGCGCTCGGCGGGTAACCGCCCTTTCTCTCAAGTATTGTCGGAACTGTCGTCGCCCCGGAGCGTCACTCCGGTGACGGTCGCGCGCGCCCCGCCCGCCGGTATTAATGTGAGCAATGACTCATGGTTCATTCTTCCTTGACAGGCTGAACCCCCAATCCTCAGACTCCCTCCCAATAAGAATCCAGCCCAATTCGGACGATGTGACCCGTCGAGTTGCGAGTGTCGACGCGGCACCAATCAAGCGAGGAACGCCATGAAAAAAACGGACAATCTCCCGCGCCGGGGAATCGACAGGCGCACCGTCCTTAAGGGCGCCGTCGGGGTCGCGGCGCTCGGCACCGCCGTCACCGGATTCCCGGCCTACCTGAAGGCCGCCGGCAAGCCGATCAAGATCGGCGTGCCGACGATCATGTCGGGCCGCGTGGCGATCCTGGGCGAATCGGCGGTGGCGGGTGCCATGTGCACGGTCCGCCGGGTGAACGCGGCCGGCGGCATCGATGGCCGGATGCTCGAACTGGTGGTTCGTGATTCGCGCGGCAAGCCGGACGAGGCGGCCCGCATGACCCGCGACCTGGTGAACAACGAAGGCTGCGAAATCATCCTCGACGGTGAGGCCTCGAGCGGGTCGTTCGCGGTCAACGAGGTGGTTCGCGACATCAAGCGGGTCTGCGTCCACACCAACTCCGAGGCGTCGTCGCTGACCGCCGACCCCAAGAACCGCATTCCGTGGGCATTCCGCAGCGCCCGGCAGGGCATCCACGACGCGGTTGGCGGCGGCATCTACGCGGCGGCCGTTGCGAAGCAGAAGGGCCTGAAGAAGTGGGCCACGATCTCGCCGGACTACGCCTACGGCCGCGAGAACACCGCCGAGTTCATGGAGTACCTCAAGATCTTCGCGCCGGACGTCGAGGTGGTCCTGCAGACCTGGCCGAAGCTGTTCCAGCCCGACTACACCGAGAACGTCACCGCGGTGCTCAACTCGGCGCCGCAGGCGGTGTATTCGTGCCTGTGGGGCGGTGACCTCGTGGCGTTCTCCGACCAGGCAAGCCTGTACGGACTGTTCGACCAGTTCGAGGCGTTCGCGGTCAACCTCGGCGACTACCCGGTGATCAAGGCGGTGAAGAGCGTGCCGAAGGGCGTGCATTCCGGCAGCCGCTACCACCAGGACATCCCCGACACCGCCGAGAACGAGGCCTGGTACAAGGACTACATGGCCAACTCCAACGTGCTGCCGACCAACTGGAGCTGGGAGACCGCGACCGGCATGGACTTCATCGTGGCCGGCCTCAAGGAGACCGGCGGCGACACCGATGTCGAGAAGCTCTCGGCGGCGATGCGCGGCAAGACCATTGACTCGCCGTTCGGCGTCGGCGGCAAGCTGACCATGCGCGATGGCGACAACACGCTGATCAACTACATGGTCGGCTACAGCAAGACGGTCCCCCAGGAGCCGTACATCGTCGACTTCCAGCAGACCGCTTGGGCCGACATCCTCAAGTACGAGGCAGAGTGGAAGAAGCGTAACAACTTCTCCTGAGCCGTATCGACCGAGGCAGCGCGGGGCGGGAGCCATCGGCTCCCGCCCCGCCGCGTGCGCCGCCGATTGCGAGGCCGACCCGTCGCCCTCGCCAACCTGATTTGCGGAAGTCACCCCAATGATCGAATTCGACGCGCTCGCGGCCTGCCTGTCGTCACCGGCGTGCCTGGTCAACCAGACCACCACCGGCCTGATCATCGGCATGCTGCTGTTCCTGGTGGCATCCGGGGTCACGCTGATCTTCGGCGTCCTGCACGTGATCAATTTCGCCCACGGCAGCTTCTACATGCTCGGGGCCTACTTCGCGTTCACCGCCTACACGATCACCGGGAACTACTTCGTGGCCGCCGCCGTGGGCGCCTTGGGCGCCGCGATCAGCGGGATCGTCTTCGAGCGCCTGATCATCAGCCGGGTGTACGGCCAGAACGTGCTGATGCAGCTGCTGGTCTGCTACGCCTTCATCCTGATCGTCGACGATTTGGTGAAGATCGTCTGGGGCGCGGAGTATCTGTCGATGGGTATTCCGGCCGAGTTCCGGCTGCCTCCGTACCGGATCGCCGGCGGGTTCGTGCCACCGTTCTACCTGTTCATGGTGGCGATGGCGGTGATCATCGGCCTCGGATCGCTGTGGATCGTCACCCGCACCCGGTTCGGCAAGATCGTCCGCGCCGCCGCCCACAACGCGTCGATGGTGTCGGCGCTCGGCATCCGGGTTCAGCTGTACTTCGCGGCGTTGTTCGGCCTCGGCTGCGCGCTCGCCGGGGTTGCCGGCGCGCTGGCGGCGCCGGTGCGGTCGCTGACCCCCGGCATGGGCCTCGGCATCCTGGTCGAGAGCTTCATCGTCACGGTGATCGGCGGCATGGGCTCGATCCCCGGCGCCTTCCTGGCGGCCATCATCCTCGGCCTGACGCGCTCGATCGGCAGCGTCGGCTTCCCGTTGTTCGTCGACGGGGCGATGTTCATGATCATGGCGCTGGTGCTTATCTTCCGGCCGACCGGCCTGCTCGGGCAGGGGACCCTGCGATGAACCTGCTGCGCGAGTTTCGCCGCGACATCGCGATCGCGGCCGCCGCCCTGTTCGTCCTGGTGGCGATCGGCCTCGGCGTCGACAGCCCCTGGCCGCGCGACTTCCTGACCTCGTTCTTCGCGTTCGGGCTGCTCGCGATGTCGCTCAACCTGCTGATCGGCTACACCGGCCTGGTGTCGTTCGGCCACGCGGCGTATTTCGCCTTCGGCGGCTACGCGTTCGGGCTGCTGATGCAGTGGAGCGACTTCACCGTGACCCTTGGAGCGGCGGCGATCCCGGCGGCGTTCGTGGCGGCGATCGGCGGAACCGCGCTGTACTCCCTGGTCATCGGCGCGATCTGCGTGCGGCTGACCGAAATCTATTTCGCCTTCCTGACGCTGGCGTTCCAGATGTTCCTGTACAGCGTGATCCTGAGCGCGGTGACCATCACCGGCGGCGACCAGGGGCTGATGGGCGGCATCCCGCGCCCGATCTTTCTCGGCGTAAACCTTGCCGATCCGCATCACCGCTACGTGTTCTGCGCGGTGGTGTTCATCGTCTGCATCCTGATCATGCGGATCGTGACCGAGAGCCCGTTCGGCTACACCCTGCGGATGATCCGCG
>CAYNFA010000076.1:1602-10682 GCA_964396345.1 uncultured Thalassobaculum sp. | reverse complement strand
CGGCTTCCGCCGCCCAGGAGAACCCCCGCGATGTCCCCCGATGCCGCCGACAGCCACGCCTGCGACGTCCTGGTGATCGGCTCCGGCGCCGGCGGCCTGGCGACCGCGGTCACCGCCGCCAAGCTCGGCCTCAGCGTGCTGGTGGTGGAGAAGGAGGCGGTGTACGGCGGCACCACGGCGCGCTCCGGCGGCTGGTTGTGGATCCCGTGCAACGGCCCGTCGGCGCGCGAGGGCATGACCGACAGCGTCGAGGCGGCGAGGACCTACCTGCAGCACGAAACCGGCAACCATTTCGACGCCGCCCGGGTCGACGCCTTCCTGGAGGCCGGGCCGCGGATGGTCGAGTTCTTCGAGCGCGAGACCGAGGTGCAGTTCGTCACCGGCCCGACCTTCTCCGACTATCACCCGACCGCGCCGGGCGGGGTTCCCGGCGGGCGCTCGATCTGCGCCGCCCCCTACGACGGCCGCAAGCTCGGCACCGACCTGAAGCGCCTGCGCCCGCCGCTGAAGGAGATCACCTTCGTGGGCATGATGATCGGCTCGGGCAAGGAACTGCTGCACTTCTTCAACGTCACGCGGTCAGCGAAATCCGCCGCTTTCGTCGCCGGCAAGCTGACCGCCCACATGCGCGACCTGGCGTTGCACGGCCGCGCGGTGCGGCTGACCAACGGCAACGCCCTGGCCGGGCGGCTCGCCAAGTCGGCGTTCGACGCCGGCGTGGCGCTCTGGACCGACAGCCCGGCGACCGAGTTGCTGGTCGAGGAGGGCGGCGTGGTCGGCGCGCTGGTGTCGCGCGACGGCAGGACGGTGCGGGTGACGGCGGCGCGCGGCGTGGTGCTGGCAGCCGGCGGCTTCCCGCAGGACCTGGATCGCCGCAAGGCGCTGTTCCCGCACACCCAGCACTTCTCGCCGGCGCCGCCGGGCAACACCGGCGACGGGCTGCGGCTGGGAGAGGCGGCGGGTGCCGCCGTGGAACTCGGCTACCCGCACGCCGCGGCGTGGGTCCCGGTCAGCCTGGTGCCGTGGCCGGACGGCACCACCGGCACCTTCCCGCACTTCATCGACCGGGCGAAACCCGGGGTGATCGCCGTCACCGCGCGCGGCGTCCGGTTCGTGAACGAAGGCAACTCCTACCACGACTTCGTGCAGGCCATGGTCAAGGACTGCGATGGCCTGGGTGAGAACGCCGCCTGGCTGATCTGCGACCACCCGACGATCCGGCGCTACGGCCTCGGCTTCGTGAAGCCGTTCCCGCTGCCGCTGACGCCGCATCTGAACTCGGGCTACCTGAAGCGCGGCCGCAGCCTCGCCGAACTGGCGGCGGCGACCGGGGTCGACGCGGCGGCGCTGGAGCGCACGGTGGCGGAATTCAACGGCCCGGCCCGGCGCGGCGAGGACCCCGCCTTCGCCAAGGGCTCGACCGCCTACAACCGCTCGCTCGGCGACCCGACGGTGACCCCGAACCCATGCGTGGCGCCGGTCGAGCGCGGGCCGTTCTACGCCGTCAAGCTGGTGATCGGCGACCTCGGGACCTTCGCCGGCGTGAAGACCGACGCCAACGCCCAGGTGCTGAACGCCGACGGCGCGCCGATTCCGGGCCTGTACGCCGCCGGCAACGACAACGCCAGCATCATGGGCGGTAACTACCCGGGCGGCGGCATCACGCTCGGCCCGGCCATGACGTTCGGCTGGGTGGCGGCCAGGCACATGGCGGGCGTGGTCGACTGATCTGCAGGAGTCGCCGCGGTCTCCTGGCGCGCGGCGATGCAGGTCCAGGCGATGTCGTTGACCGAATAGACGATGGCGTCGCCGACCGCGTTGAAGGCGACGAAGCCGGCGGCGAAGGCCACGTTGCCGGTCAACAGCCAGGCCGAGGCGAACACCCGGGTCATGTTGGTGACGGTGTAGGTCGCGGTCTTGGCGGCCGTCAGGCCGAACTCCGCCGGACCGTGGTGCGGCGCCACCGACTGCCAGACCGTCTCGTGCAGGTAGAAGGTGATCGGCTCGGTGACCAGCGAGGCGGCGGCCAACGCGCCGCCGGCGGCGATGCCGCCGGCGAACACGCTGGCGTAGACGAAGTCGTTGAAGGTCGCCATGCCCTGGTAGGCCAGGGTGCGGTACAGCGTGTAGCTGGGATACGCCGGCTCGGCCGCGCCCGGGTCCGTCGTCGCAACCGACGCCACAGCCCGGGTGTTGGCCAGGGCCGGCGATCCCGCCAGGGCGGTGCCCAGCCCGATGGCCAGCGCCGCGGCGCGCAGCCGCCCCTTGGTTCCGGTCGCGACCAGCCAGTCGGGCCGCCGGCCCGTCGTCTCGACGCCCAGGCGACTCATCGTCCCAGCGACGGGTCGAGCAGCGCCGCCTGGTCCGGCGACACCACCCCGGCGGTGCCGGTGATCAGCGCGTAAGCGTGCGGCTGCCGGTGCCGGTGGAAGGCGAACACGCTGTCCTTGTAGGACCGGCAGAGGTCGAGGTCGCAGTCGGCGGTCACCAGTTCGTCGCCCTCGGTGACGGCGAGCGCCACGGTCTCGCCGGACGGCGCGATGATCTGGGTCCCGGCCATCTGATGCACGCCCTCCTCGACGCCGCCCTTGGCGACCCCGACCACCCAAGTGGCGTTCTGGTAGGCGCCGGCCTGCATGACCAGGGTGTTGTGGTGCCAGGAGAGGGCGTCGTGCTCGGGCGCCGGCGGGTTGTGGATCGGCGTGTTGTAGCCGAGCAGCACCATCTCGACGCCCTGCAGGCCCATGACCCGGTAGGTCTCCGGCCAGCGCCGGTCGTTGCAGATGCACATGCCGATCCGGCCGCCGAACGCGTCGCTCACCCGGAAGCCGAGGTTGCCGGACTCGAAGTAGCGCTTCTCCAGGTGCTGGAAGGCCCGCCAGGGCTCATGCTCGGAGTGGCCGGGCAGATGGATCTTGCGGTACTTGGCGACGATCCGGCCATCACGCTCAACCAGGATCGCGGTGTTGTAGCGCCGTCGCGCCCCGCCATCCTCGGCCAGCTCCGCGTAGCCGAGGCAGAACCCGATGCCGAGCCGCCTGGCCTCCTCGAACAGCGGCGCCGTCTCCGGCCCCGGCATCTCGGTCTCGTACCAGCGTTCAAGCTCGGCCCGGTCCTCGATGTACCAGCGCGGAAAGAACGTGGTCAGCGCCAGCTCCGGGAACACCACGAGACCGCAGCCACGCTCATGCGCCCGGCGCAGCAGCGCGATCAGCCGGCCGACCACCTGGGCCCGCGTCTCGTCCTTGGCGATCGGGCCGAGCTGCGCCGCCCCGACGGTGATGATGCGCATGCCGCCACCCCCGCCCGTCAGACCGGCTTCTCGCCCATCAGCGTGACGCGGTGCATCAGCCGGCGGAAGCCGTGGTAGTCGTTGATCGGGTTGTGCTGGGTGGCGCGGTTGTCCCAGAACGCCACCGAGCCCTTGGCCCAGCGGAACCGGCAAGTGAACTCGGCCTTGACCTGGTGGCCGAACAGGAACTCCAGAATCGGCGTGCTCTCTTCCTCGGTCATGCCCTCGAAATGCGTGGTGTGGGCGAGGTTGACGTACAGCGCCTTGCGGCCGGTCTCGGGATGGGTACGCACTGCCGGGTGCCGCGAGATCAGCTCGTCGCCCTTCAGGCCGGCGGAGGAGTGCTTCATCATGTCGGTGCGGGTCTTCTGCACCGCCCCCTTGCCGGAGATATGGACCGCCGTCAGGCCGTCGAGGAAGCGCCGCAGCGGCTCGGACAGGGTCTCGTAGGCCATGTACTGGTTGGCGAACTCGGTGTCGCCGCCATAGGGCGGGATGTCGATGCCGTACAGGATCGTGCCCATCGGCGGGATCGGCTGGTAGACCGTGTCGGAGTGCCAGATGCCGCCGAAATTGCTGCGGTCCTCCTCGCGCTTGAGGATCGGGGTGATCTCGGGCAGGTGCTCGAGCCCCTTCACGAACGGGTAGGCCATCGGCTGCCCGAACCGCAGCGAGAACGCCAGCAACCGCTCCGGCGTCAGTTCCTGGTCGCGAAAGAAGATCACGAGGTGGTCCAGCAGCGCCTTGCGGATCGCGGCGACCGTCGCCTCGGGAAGGTCGCCCGACAGGTCGACGCCGCTGATCTCGGCGCCCAGCGCCCCGGCGACCGGCATCACGGTGAAGAGGTCCTTGGCCATCGCAACCCTCGTGTTCGAACTGTTCGCCCGGGGCGATGCTAGCGCAACTGCCTGCTCTCGGCCTACCGTGCGTTCAGACAAGGGGCCCGGCGGGAGAGGCAGCAATGAGCGACTACTCGGTGTTCGAGCTCGGGGCGACCCGGCTGCAGCGCGGCATGACGGTGCCTAACGCCCGCCTTGCCTACAAGACCTACGGCACGCTCGCGCCGGACAAGTCGAACGTGGTGATCTACCCGACGTCCTACGGGGCCCAGCACACCGACACCGAGTGGCTGATCGCCCCCGACCGCGTGCTCGACCCCGGGCGCTGGTTCGTGGTGATCCCCAACATGTTCACCAACGGCCTGTCGACCTCGCCGAGCACCCTCGGCGAGCCGTTCGGCCACGGCCGCTTTCCCGAGTTCACGCACTGGGACAACGTGCACGCCCAGAAGCGGCTGCTGGAGGAGGTGTTCGGGGTCGAGCGCGTCGCGCTCGCCTATGGCTGGTCGATGGGCGCCCAGCAGGCGCTGCACTGGGGCGCGATCTTCCCCGACCGGGTCGAGCGGATCGTCGCGATCTGCGGCTCGGCGCGGACCTCGGTGCACAACAAGGTCTTCATCGACGGCGTGCGCGCCACGCTGACCGCCGACCCGGCGTGGCGCGGCTCGTACTTCGCCGAGCGGCCGGTCACCGGGCTGCGCGCCATGGGCCGGGTCTACGCCGGCTGGGCGATGAGCCAGGCGTTCTACCGCGAGCGGCTGTACGAGAAAGCCGGGTTCAGCAACCTCGAGGACTGGCTGGTGCGTAGCTGGGAAGCCAACTTCCTGCGCCGTTCCGGCGACGACCTGGTGGCCAGCTTCAAGACCTGGGAGCTGTCCGACATCAGCGACAACCCGGTCCACCGGGGCGACCTCGACCGGGCGCTCGGCGCGATCACCGCCCGCTCGATCATCATGCCGTCGCGCACCGACCTGTACTTCACGCCCGAGGACAGCGAGGCCGAGACCGCGAAGATGCCGAACGCCGAGTTCCGGCCGATCGAGTCGATCTGGGGCCACCGCGCCGGCAACCCGGCGCTGAACCCGGAGGACATGCGCTTCCTCAGGCGGGCGGTCGACGACGTCGCGGCACGCTGAGGCCGTCACGGCGGCGCCCGGAAGCAAACCAGGCGATCTGGGCTTCATCAATTTTTCACGCATAGGTCACTTCGAAGAGGATACGATCAACGATCTCGGGAGGCTGGCCCGCGACGCGCGCCGTTCGGCACCGGCAGACGGCCGCGGCCACGCTCTGGATGGAGGGCGCGATGCGTTTGGCGGTCTACAACGTCGAGAACCTCTTCGATCGCGCCCGGGCCATGAATCTCGACTCCTGGAGCGATGGCCGCCCGATCCTGGAGAAATTCGCGGAACTGAACGCCCTGCTCGGCGACCAGGACTACACCGCCGCTGCCAGGAGCCGGATGGTCAGGCTCATGACCGATATGGGGTTGGAGAAGTCCGACACCGGGCCGTTCGTCATTCTGCGGCGCAACCGCGGCGGCCTGCTGAAACCTCCGAAGGCCGGCGGGATCGAGATCGTCGCCGATGGGCGGGCGGACTGGGTCGGCTCGCTGGAGCTTCGCAGCGAGCCGATCGACGAGACCGCGATGCGGAACACCGCCCGGGTCATGCGCGACCTGAACGCCGACGTCCTGGGGGTGGTCGAGGCGGAAAGCCGGCCGGCGCTGGCCGGCTTCAACACCCGGATCATCCCGACCGTCGACGGCACGCCGTTCCGGCATGTCATGCTGATCGACGGCAACGACGAGCGCGGCATCGACGTCGGCCTGATGACCGGCCGAAGCTATCCGATCGGGCTGATGCGCAGCCACGTCGACGACGAGCAGGCGAATGGCGGGCCGATCTTTTCGAGGGACTGCCCGGAGTTCTACGTGACCGCTCCGAGCGGCGCCCGCGTCGTCGTGCTGGTCAACCACCTCAAGAGCAAGGGATTCGGCAGCAAGGCTGCCTCGGACGCCCGGCGCCAAGCGCAGGCGGCCCGCGTCAGGGCGATCTGCGACGGCCTCGCCGGGAACGGCGAAGATTTCGTTGCGGTCATCGGCGACCTGAACGACACCCCCGCCAGCGCGCCCCTGGAGTCGCTCCTGAAAGACAGCGGGTTGACGGACGTGTTCGACCACCCGGTGTTCGACGACGGCGGCTTCCCCGGGACCTACGGGCTCTGCAACGCCGCCAACAAGATCGACTACATCCTGTTGTCGCCGAGGCTCTACGAGCGGGTCCAGCGCGGTGGTGTGCACCGCGAAGGCATGTGGCCAGGGGTCCGGCCCCGGCGCTGGGGGGCCTACCAGGAGGTCGCCCGCCCGCACGACGCCGCCTCCGACCACGCCGCCCTGTGGGTCGATCTCGACGTCTGACAGCCTCCTTTCCGCGCCCTCCCTCGCGCCCCGCAACGACTCGCCGATGGCTTCCGGGACTTTTCGGCGGCCGGGAACGGTCTAGCAGGGCGAGTGCTGACAGAGAACGACGCAAGGGAGGAGCCGCGTGATAGCAGAGCGACCGACGGCGCCTGGGGCAGCGTCGGAGCGGGAAAGCCCCGAGGAAGAACTGGCGTATCGCCTGCGCCAGCAGCAGATCTCGACCGAATACGCCGTCTTCGCCCTGAAGTCCCGAGAGGCCGACACCCTCCTCCAGGAGGCCGCCCAGAAGTGCGCGGATGGCCTGGAAAGCCGGATGTGCAAGGTGCTGGAATACCTGCCCGACGAACATCGCTTCATCGTGCGGGCCGGTGTCGGCTGGAATCCCGGCGTGGTTGGCAGCGCGCGCGTCGGGGCCGATGCCGACAGCCCGAGCGGGTTCGCGTTCCAGACCGGGGAGCCGGTGCTGTCAAACCATCTCGGCGACGACAGCCGGTTCCGGACACCGGAGCTGTTGGCCGAACACGGCGTGAAGCGCGCGATCAACGCGCTGATCAACTGCGGCGACGCGCGCTACGGGGTTCTCGAGGTCGACAGTTCGCGTGAGGGACGGTTCACCGAGGCCGACGTGGTGTTCGTCTCCGGGTTCGCCAACCTGATCGGCGTGGCGCTCGAGCGGCAGCGCACCGAAGCGGCGCTGATGCGGAACGAGATGCTCCTGCAGCAAGCGCTGTCCCACCAGGAGGTGCTCGCCCGCGAGATCAGCCACCGGGTCAAGAACAGCCTGTCGCTGGTGGCGGCCCTGCTCAACATGCAGGGCCGAGCGGCCAACGACGCGGATGTTCGGCAGGCGCTGTCCGACGCCCAGGCCCGGGTCCACGCGATCGCGCAGGTGCACGACCGGTTGTGGCGCAGGGAGGGCGTCAGTGCCGTCGATCTGGCGGAGTTCCTGGGCGAGTTGAGCGACCATCTGCGGCTGTCGGCGCCCGATCACGACCTGACCTGCGATGTCGAGCCCGTGGTGGTCGGCACGGACCAGGCGATCTCGATCGGACTGCTGACCAACGAGTTGGTCACCAACGCCTTGAAGTACGCCTATCCCGGCGCCGCCGGGCCGGTGACCCTGACGGTAGGGCGGGTGGATGCAGACCGGCTGAGCCTGCAGGTCTCCGACCGCGGGGTCGGCTTGGCGGGCAGCGCCGGAGGGCCGATCACCGGCGGCCTCGGCCGTCGCATCATCTCCAGCCTGAGCCGGCAACTCGGCGGCAGGCCGCAATGGCAGAATGCCGAGCCCGGCACCCGGTTCGTGCTGGTGTTCGGCGCGCCGTCCGAGGCGAACCGCGACTGACCGCGTCCGCCGGCTTATCCGCTTGCACCCTGGCCACCTTTGGTCCGGAATGCGGGAGGGCATACTCCGCGCCCGTCAGCCGAGCCGATTTCCATGGCACCTTCCCCGGCGGCCCCGGCCGCCGCCCCCGCTTCGACGCCGGACGGCTTCGGCCCGGATCGCCCGCTGCTCGCCATCGGGTTGCTGCTCGGCGCCAATTTCGTGTTCACGGCGATGGACGGTCTGGCCAAGGGGCTGGCCGGCTCGGGCATGGCGGCCGAACAGATCATCCTGCTGCGCTACACCCTGGTCACCGTGCTGCTGGTCCCGGCGGTGCTGCGGCATTGGGCGGGACGGCCGTGGCACACCACCCGGCCGATCGCCCACGTGGTGCGCGGGGTGCTGCTGATCGGCTCGGCGACGCTGTTCGTGCACGCCATGGTGCACCTGCCGCTTGAGACCGCGACCGCGATCGGCTTCGTCTCGCCGCTCTACGTCACCGCACTGTCGATCCCGTTCCTCGGCGAGAAGGTCGGCATCCGGCGCTGGGCGGCGGTCGGAGCCGGCTTCGTCGGGGTGATGATCATCCTGCGGCCGGGAACCGATGTCTTCCAGCCGGCCATGCTGATCCCGCTGGTGTCATCGCTGTGCTGGGCGATCGGCCTGATCATCACCCGCCAGATGCGCGGTTCCGAGCAGCCGCTGACCATCCTGATCTGGTCGACCGGCGCCGGGCTGATCGCGATCGCCCCACTCGGACTGCTGGACTGGCGGGCGCCGACCGCCCTGGAGTGGGCGTTCCTCGCCGCCATCGCCGCCTGCCACGTCGCCGGCCAGTACCTGACGATCCGTGCCTTCATGCTGGCCTCGGCCTCGCTGATCGCGCCGTTCTCCTACAGCACGCTGCTGTGGGCGATCCTGATCGGCGCCTTCGCCTTCGGATCCTACCCGGACACGGCGACGCTCACCGGCGGCGCGCTGCTGGTGGCGGCCGGCATCTACGTCTGGCATCGCGAGCGCCAGGTCACCGGCAAACCGACCAACCCCGGCGGCTCGATCGCCGAGGTGGCGCAGCCGGAAGGAGCGGAGAAGCGGTAGGTGTCAGAGCGCCAGGTCGGGTCCGGCGACCTCGGCACGCAGCCGGTTGAGTTCGCGCAGCGCGTCCAGGGTCTCAGCCGGTCGCCGCGCGGCGACCCCCACCAG
>CAYNFA010000076.1:0-1592 GCA_964396345.1 uncultured Thalassobaculum sp. | reverse complement strand
GGCAGTATGAAGGCTGAAGGTGTCGGCCCGACCGCGAGGAATGTCGAGCACCACGTCGGCCCGCGGCCCCAGCTCCGCTCCCAGAGTATCGGTCATCAGAACGCGCGGCAGGCCCAGCGCTTCGGCACGGTCGAAGACCGCCCGGAGTTCCGGATAGACCCGGCCGTACGCCATGACGATCATCAGATCCCCTGACCGCAGCCGCAACAGTCGGTCGGCCAGCAGCAGGCCGGTCTCGGTGAGGGTAAGGGTGTCAAGGCCGAAGCGGGCAAGCTGGATCGCGAGATAGTCCGCCATCGCACTCGACGGGCCGATGCCGAACACCGCGACCCGGCCGGCTCCAACCACGCCCTCGACCACGGCGCTGAACTGCGCCCCCGTGACGCTGCGCTTCAGTGAGGCGATCGAGGCCGAGTGTGCATCCATGGTCGCGGCGAACACCGAGTCGTGAGCGTCCCCCACTGCCTGCAGGGTGCGGGTCACGCGACCGGCCGGGCTCAGGTCCCGACGCAGTTCGTCGGCCAAGACGCGGCGCAGCGCGTCCAGGCCGTCGTATCCGAGCGCCTTGGCGGTGCGAACGACCGTCGCGTCACTGGTTCCAGCCCGGCTCGCCAACTCGGCCGCCGACGCCAGCAGCACTTCCTCGCGGTGTTCCGCGAAGAATCGCGCGACGCGCCGCTCGGCCGGGCTCAACCGGTCGACAGCGGCACGAACCAGGTCGCCGAAGGGTGCGTCTGTCATGGGGCTACCGTTGACCGATACTGTAGTGAATGCTACAAAATATCTGCTTGTGACGCATACACTACAAATTTAGGAGGAAAGGCGTGGAAACTGTATCATGGGCCGTCGCTTCGCCAGCCATCGGGGCGGCGTTCGCCGCGTCGCTGGTCGAGGTGGTCGAGGCCTTCACGATCGTGCTGGCGGTCGGCACCCTGCGCGGCTGGCGGCCAGCCTTGGCGGGCGCTTCGGCGGCGCTCGGGGTCCTGGCGCTGCTGGTCCTGACTCTGGGCCCACTGTTGGAGAGGGTGCCGCTGCAAACACTCCAGCTCGTGATAGGCGTGCTACTCCTGCTGTTCGGTATGGGCTGGCTGCGCAAGGCGGTGCTTCGATCGGCCGGCGTGATCGCGCTGCACGACGAAGAGGCGGCGTTCGCGGCTGAGACCGCCGAACTGTCGCGGCATGGCGCGCGACGCACCGCGTCGCTCGACTGGATCGCCGGACTGACCGCGTTCAAGGCGGTTCTGCTGGAGGGGATAGAGGTAATCTTCATCGTCATCGCCGTCGGGGCCGGCCGTGGTCTGCTTGGCGCCGCCGCGATGGGCGCGCTCGCCGCCTGCGCGGCGGTTCTGGCGGTCGGCGCCGTCGTGCACCGTCCGCTGTCGCGGGTGCCGGAGAACACCTTGAAGTTCGGCGTCGGGGTCATGCTGGCGGCGTTCGGCGTGTTTTGGACCGGTGAGGGCCTGGGGATCGACTGGCCCGGCGGGGACTTGGCTCTGTTCGCGTTCGCCGGCCTGTTCCTTGTGACCGGAATCGCCATGGCGGCGCTGATTCGTCGTCCGGCAGGGGAGATCGCACGATGAGCCTGATCCGTG
>CAYNFA010000075.1:0-10721 GCA_964396345.1 uncultured Thalassobaculum sp. | reverse complement strand
GCGAAGGTTGAGGCGCCGGATCTCGGCAAGGCCGTCGACCAGTTGGCCGCCGCCCTCGGCAGCGCGCCGACCTCGCCGGTCGGTCCCGGCCAGCCGTTCTCCGTCACCACCGCCATCGACGGATCGCCGTCGGCGATCAACTTGAACGACCTGACGATCGCGCTCGCCGACTCCCGGATTCAGGGCAGCGTGGCGGTCGGGTTGTCGGAGGTGCCGACGGTCGATGCCAAGCTGTCCGGCAACCGCCTCGATCTCGACGCCCTGCTTCCGGGCACCGCCCGTGAGGCTGGCGCCGGCGGGTCGGCGACACCGGGGACAGGCGGTCCCGCGTCCGTGCCGTCCGAGACCTTCGCCATGCCGGCCGGCATCGGCGGCTCGGTCGACATCGCCATCGACGCCGTCCAGTTTCGGGGTGCCTCGATCCGGGCGGTCCGGCTCGCCGGCGATCTGGTCGATGGCGCCGCCAATCTGCGGCTGGCGACCGCCCAACTGCCCGGCGGCACCGAACTGACGGTCACGGGGACCGTCGTGTCGAACGGCGTGGAGCCGACCTTCGCGGGCCGGGTCGAGGCGGTGTCGGACAACCTCCGCGCGACCTTGAACTGGGCCGGCGTCGACACCGCTGCGGTGGCGCCCGACCGGCTGCGCAAGGCCTCGATCCAGGCGGCGGTCACCGCGACGCCGCGCCAGGTCGAGGTCACCGACTGGACCATGGAACTTGACGCGACCAAGGCCAAGGGCGGCCTGACGCTGGTGGTGCGCGAGCGTCCGGCGTTCGGGCTCAGCCTCGAGGTCGACCGCATCAACATCGACGCCTATCTGCCGCCGCCGGCCGTTGCGCAGCCTGGCGCCGCCAGCTCACCCGGTGCCGGCGATGCCGGCGGTACGGTCCCAGCGGGTGGCGACAACCCGTTGGCGGCCCTGACGGCCGTCGACGCTAACGTCAACATCAAGATCGGCGAGGCGACCGCGTTCGGCGTTCCGGTGCGGGATGCCCGCATCGACGCTTTGCTGCAGAACGGCACGCTGACCCTGCGCGACGTCGGGGTCGCCGATCTCGGCGGCGCCCGCGCCTCGGTCGCCGGCGTGCTGCGCGACGCCGCCGGCAAGCCGTCGGTCGACATGACCTTCGACATCACGGTGGTGAACGTCGACCGCTTCGCCAAGCTGCTGTCGACCGAGTCGCCGATCGCCGCCAAGCAGCTCGGGCAGGTCGCCCTGAAGGGCTCGGCGTCCGGCGACATGCAGGACGTGAAGGTCGACGTCCGGTTGACCGCGGCCGGCGGCAATCTCGGGGTCAAGGGGACGGCCAAGCCGCTGGCGACACCGCCGCGCCTCGATCTGGCGTTGTCGATGGCGCACCCCGACGCCAACAAGCTCGTCGCGGCCCTGGCTCCGGGCGCGCTCGACGGCGCCGGGCCACTCGGGGCGCTGAACGGTGAGGGCGCGATCGGCACCCGGGACGACGGGCGCTACACATTGCGGCTCGGGCTGACGGTTGCCGGTGGCTCGATCGGCCTGGTCGGCAACGCCGACGCCTTCGCCGCCATCCCGGCCGTCGACATGGCGGTTGAGGCGACGCACCCGGACGCCGTCCGGCTGGCCCGTACCTTCGCCCCGACCTACCGGCCGGCCGGCTCGAATCTCGGGGCGTTCAAGGCCCGCACCCGCTTCCAGGGCCCCGTCGACAACGTCCGGCTGTTCGAGACCGAGCTTGGCGCCGGCGCCATCCGGGCCACCGGCGAGGGCAAGGTGGATGCCCGCGGCGACCGGCCGGCGGTAACGCTGGCGCTGGCCGTGAACAAGGTCGAGGTCGATCCGTGGCTGCCGCCGTCGGCGCCCAAGCCGGCGGGCGCGGTCCCGGCAGCGCCTGTGCCGGCGGGGGCGGCTGCCCCGGGCCGGGAGTGGTCACGCGAACGGATCGACACCTCCGGGCTGTCGACCCTGAACGCCGAGCTGTCGGCAACCATCGCCTCGATCGTCTACGGCTCGTACGTGGTCGACAACGCCAATCTCGACGTCCGGTTGAAGGACGGCGTTCTGGACGTGTCCCGCCTCGCCGGCGGCATGTTCGGCGGCAGCTTCGACCTGAACGCCCAAATCGCCGACCGTCCGACACCGACGGCGGCCCTGGTCGTCAAGGTGCGCGACGCCGATGTCCGCAAGGCGGCGAAGACCGCCGCCGCCACCGACACGGTCAGCGGCATCCTTACTTACGACACCAACCTGCAGACCCGGGGCGTGTCCGAGTTCGACCTTGTCTCGGCGTTGTCGGGGGCCGGCTCGTTCAGTGTCCGGGACGGGGTGGTCGAAGGCTTCGACATCCAGGCGTTCTCGGACCAGTTGAAGTCGCTGGATCGGGCGCCTGACTTCGTGCAGCTGGCGCAGAGGTCGCTGTCCGGCGGCGAGACGCGTTTCACCTCGCTGTCCGGCACCTACACCGTCGCCAAGGGGGTCCTGCGTTCGACGGATATCGCCCTTCAGGCGGACGCCGCGGTCGGCACCGCCACCGCCGTGGTCGACCTGCCGCCGCAGCAGATGGACATGGTCAGCTCGTTCCGGCTGTCCGAACATCCCAACTCGCCACCGGTCGGGTTGCGCCTGGTCGGGCCGCTCGACAACCCGCGTCGGATCCTCGACATCGAGGCGATGCAGGCTCACATCCTCCAGCGCCTGGTGGAGCGTGGCCTGCTGAAGCAGCTCGACAAGGGGGGCAACGTTCAGGAACTGCTCAGGGGCTTTGGCGGCGGGCAGGCTCCGGCGCCCACCGCACCGACCGCGCCTGCCCCGGCCCCGGATCCCGGTGCGGCGCCCCAGCCGACGGAACCGGTGAAGCCGGAAGACGCCGTCCGGGGGTTGCTGCGCGGCCTGATCAAACCGAACTGACAGGATCGAGATGCGCCCGCCGGGCGCATTCCTCGAGCACCCATACCCGCACGGCGCTCGACAGGTTGGTGGTGCGCTGGCGGTCGATCTCGGCGATCAGCGCGTTGACGGACTGGCCGCGCTCGTTGGCGAAGCTGCCAAGCCGGCGCCAGAAGGCGTCCTCCATGGACACGCTGGTGGCGTGACCGGCGATCGTGACCGATCGCTTGCGGGGGGCGGTCGGATCGGTCACCGGTCCTGCCCTAGCATCGCCTCCGGACGGACCCAGAGGTCGAAATCCGTCGGCGTGACCAGCCCCAGACGGACGGCGGTGTCGCGCAGGCTGCCGCCCTCGGCGTGCGCCGTCTTGGCGATGCGGGCGGCCGCGTCGTAGCCGATGTGCGGGGCCAGCGCGGTTACCAGCATCAGGCTGCGGGCGAGCAGGTCGGCGATGCGATCGCGATCCGCCTCCAGCCCCTCGACGCAACGCTCGGCGAAGCTGGCGGCGGCGTCGCCGAGCAGTCGGACGGACTGCAGCAGGGCGTCGATCATCACCGGCTTGAAGACATTCAGTTCCATGTGGCCGTTGGCTCCGGCGAAGGTGATGGTGGTGTGGTTGCCAAACACGCGGGCACACACCTGAGTCAACGCTTCGGCCTGCGTCGGGTTCACCTTGCCCGGCATGATCGACGATCCCGGCTCGTTGGCCGGCAGGATCAACTCGCCGATGCCGCAACGTGGCCCGGACCCGAGCAGGCGGATGTCGTTGGCGATCTTGGTCAGCGACGCGGCGACGGTGTTCAACGCTCCCGACGCCTCGACCACCGCGTCGTGCGCCGCCAATGCCTCGAATTTGTTCGGGGCGCTGGTGAACGCCAGCCCGGTCAGCGACACCAACTCCTCCACGAAGGCCTGGGCGAAACCGGCCGGCGCGTTGACGCCGGTGCCGACCGCCGTGCCGCCCTGCGCCACTTCGCAGAGACGCGGCAACGTTGCTTCGACCCGGGCGATCCCCATGGCCACCTGGTGAGCCCACGCCCCGACCTCATCTCCGAGCGTCAGCGGCGTGGCGTCCTGGAGATGGGTGCGGCCGATCTTCACGATGCCCGCGAAGGCGTCTGCCTTGGCGGCGAGCGCGGCGTGCAGGCGCCCGAGGCTGGGCAGCAGGCGGGCGTGGATTTCCCGCACCGCCGCGACGTGCATGGCGGTCGGAAAACTGTCGTTCGAGGACTGGCTGCGGTTGACGTGATCGTTGGGGTGCACCGGCGACTTGCCGCCGCGCGCGCCGGTGAGGGTCTCGTTGGCCCGCCCGGCGATCACCTCGTTGAGGTTCATGTTGGTCTGGGTCCCGGAGCCGGTCTGCCAGACAACCAGCGGGAACTCGTCGTCGAGCTCGCCGCGGACGATCGCGGCGGCGGCAACGTCGATCGCGTCGGCGATCGCGGGCTCGAGTTCCCCGAGCCGGCGGTTGGCGCGCGCCGCCGCCTGTTTCTGGATGGCGAAGGCCCGGATCAGGGCGGTGGGCATGCGTTCGCCGCCGATCGGGAAGTTCCCGATCGATCGCTGGGTCTGCGCGCCCCAGTAGCGCTCCGACGGCACTTCGACGGCGCCGAGGGTGTCGGTCTCGGTCCGGGTGGCGGGCATGTCGATCTCCGTCGATCGTGGGCTAGCGCCGGAAGGTGGCGACCAGTTCGATGTGGGGGGACCACAGGAATTGATCAATCGGCGTGACCCGATCGAGCCGATAGCCGCCGTCGATCAGGATCCGCGCGTCGCGCGCGAACGTCGCGGGATTGCAGGACACCGCCACCACCACCGGCACCGCCGACGCGGCGAGGGCTTCGGCCTGGGCCTTGGCCCCGGCGCGGGGCGGGTCGAGCGCCACGACGTCGATGCCGGCCAGCTCGGCGCCCTCGCAGGGGCGCTCGAACAGATCACGGGTCTCGGTTGCCAGCCGGCCGCCGAGGCCGGCGGCATCCGCCGCCGCGCGCAGCGCCCCGATCGCCAGGGCATCGCCGTCGACCGCCGTCACCGGGCCGCCGCCCGCCAGCGGCAGGGCCAGGGTGCCGATACCGGCGAACAGGTCGAGGCGCCGCCCGGCGCCCTCCGCGGCGGCCAGCACGGCGGCCTGGATCGCGGTCTCGCCCGCCTGGGTGGCCTGCAGGAAGGCGCCCGGCGGCGGGCAGACGTCGATTCCAGCGAATCGGATCGCCGGCGTCCGGCGGGCCGCCAGCGGCTCGGTCCGGTCCCGGCCCTCGCCGGAGCGGCGCACCGACAACCGCGCCAGATCCAATTGCCCGGCCAGCGCCGCCCAGGCCTCGCGCGCCGCCAGGTCCAGCGGCTCGGGGAGCACCAGCAGCGCGTCGACGCCGGTGTCGAGCAGGGTCAGGACCAGGTCGGCCTCGGCGGCCTCGCCGAGCCGATCGCCGAGCGCTGCCCGGAACGCCGGGAGCACGGCCTCGAGTGCCGGATCGAGCACCGGACACTCCCGCACGTCGACGATCCGCTTGCCCTGGCGCTCGTGGAACCCAAGCACCGCGCCACCCTTGAGGCGGCGGGCCGCGAGGTCGGCGCGCCGGCGGGTCCTCGGCAGCGAGCGCACCGCTTCGTCCACGGTCACGTCGGCCAGGCCGACCCGGCGCAGATGGCCGCGCACCTGCTCGGCCTTCCAGGCGGCGTACGGCGCGTCGGCCCAATGCTGCAGCGCGCAGCCGCCGCAGGTCATGAAGTGCGGGCAGGGCGGCTCGACCCGGTCCGGCGAGATCTCCAGGAGTTCCATCGGACTCGCCGACACCCCCTCGCTGCGGGCGGTCTCCGGGCGTGCCCGCACGCGCTCGCCCGGAAGGGTGAAGGGCACGAACACCGAGCGCTCCTCGACGTCCCAGTCGACCGTCACCTCGGCGCGCCCGATGCCGTCGCCGCGGCCTCCCACCAGGTCGATGGTCAGGTCCACCGGGTCGGCGTTGGCCGGCACCCGGCCCTGGCGGATCGGGGTCGGCCGGCTCGATCGGCGGCGTCGCGGCGGGCGCATCATCGTTCTCCCGGGTTCATGCCCGTGTCCCATTCTCGCGATCGGCGTTCCGCTCGTGAACGTCCGCGCTTGGCGTTGATCGCCCGCGCGCCGTCGGCGGGCAGGTCGAAGCTTCGGACGGCGATCGCGAACAACGGGACGGCAGCGGTCTTCGCAAACATCGGATCCTCCGGACATCGAACGGCTGGTCCAGAACGGCCGATTTGTATTCGATTGTGTCCGGCGTGTAAGCAGCGGCGATGGATGCCGGCCGCGCGGCGTCGCCGCGGCCGTCAGGCGGTGCCGGTGGTCCGGCTCGGGCGGGTGACGATCCACACCGCGACGATCGCCATGATCGCGCCCGACAGCGCCGGCAGCCGCCAGTCGCCACCGGAGATCCAGACCAGTCCGATCGCCGTCGCTGCCATCATCGACACTGCCGCAGCCTTCGCCTTCACCGGGATGACGCGGTGGGTGTGCCAGTCGCGCACGGTCCGGCCGAAGCGCGGGTGGTTGTAGAGCCAGAGATGGAAACGCTCCGACGAGCGAGAGAACGCCCACACCGCGATCAGCAGGAACACCGTGCCCGGCAGGCCCGGCAGGATCACGCCGGCGATGCCGATGGCCGTGCAGGTGAAGCCGAGCGCGAGCAGGGCCACGCGCGCCGGTCCGCACAGCCGCCGCGCGGCAGGCCGGGAGGTTTCGGATGAAACCGGGTTGCTCATGGCCGCTGCATACATCGACGGGCGGCGGAACGCAAAGACGACGGCCGGGTGGCCTACCCCCGGGCCACGGCCGGCGGGCGGTCGAGCGTCGTCACCAGGTCCGGGCGATCACCGTCCCAGGCCCGCGCCAGATAGTCGATCAGGAGCCGGGCGCCGTCCGGGTCGATCGCATAGACCATGAACCGGCCCTGGCGGCGGGCGTGCACCAGGCCGGCGCGCTCGAGCTGGCCGAGATGGTGGGAGAGGGTCGACGACACCACGCCGAGCCGGGTCGCCACCGTCCCGGCGGTGAGGCCGTCCCGACCGGCCGGCGCCAGCAGTCGCAGGATCTCCAGGCGAACCGGCTGCGAGAGGGCCGCGAACGCCCGCGAGGCTGAGGTGTCATCCATGCTTCGATAGTCCTCGGAGCATGCGACACCACGGTTACCGAGACATGACCGTTTCGTGACGATCGGCTTCGTGACCGTCGATCGCGTCCTACTCCAGGTCCGGGGTCTGGCCGGCTTCCAGCGGGATGTTGAAGGCGTTGATGGTCATCGAGATCAGCGTGTAGTACCCGAGGATCCCGACCAGATCGACGACACGGGTGGCGCCCAGCACCGCCACCGCCTCGTCGTACAGCGCCTGCGGTACCTTGCGGTCGATGTGCAGGGCCTTCGCGAAATCGTGCACCACCCGTTCGTCGGCCTTCTCGAACGGCGGCGTCGCGCGGTTGCGGATCGCCTCGACCACCGCCTCCGACAGGCCGGCCTTCAGGGCGATCGGCTTGTGTACCGTCCACTCGAACTGCGCCGTCCAGACCCGGCCGGTGACCAGGATCGCCAGTTCCGAAAGCCTCGGCTCCAGGCTGCTGCCGAAGCGACAGAAGGCGCCCAGGCGCTGGGCGTTGTCGGCGAGGCCGGGGCTGTGCAGCCAGACCGCCAGCGGGCCCTGGACGCGGCCGCGCGGGCCGGCGGCGATGGCGTCGTGGATTGCCTTCTGCTCGGGCGACAATTGGGCGGGGTCGAGGGTGGGCAGCCGCGGCGATGGCATGGTTGTGGTCATGGGTGGCTCTCCGATATCCGGGGTGCGGGTCAGGCGGCGGGTTCGTCGCGGCCGATGCCGCCGTGCAGGCCGAGGCAGCGCTCGAACCAGGCATGGATCGGGTCGTCGGCGGCGACCAGGTCGAACGCGCTGGTGCAGCGCGCCCACTGCAGGGTGCCGAACAGCGCGTAGTCGGCATAGGTCGGGGCGGTGCCGCCGATGAACGCCTGGTCCTTCACGACCACCCGGAACGGCTCCAGCGTCCGCCGGAAGCCCTCGACCCGCTCTTCGCGGCCGGCCTGGACCTCGGCGAGCGGCTTGCCGAACCGCTTCTCGCGCGACCCGACGAAGTAGTCGAGGTCGGACGGGTCAATGTGCGCCAGAACGTCGGCGACGATCAGCGGCGCCAGCGCCGGCTGGATGGTCAGGTTCACGAACGCGTTGATCGCCTTCGCCATGCCGCGACCCTCGGTCGAGCCGAACAGCGACGGGCGGTCGCGGTAGGTGTCTTCCAGGTATTCGGCGATCGCCCAGCTGTCGCTGACCACCCGCTCGCCGTCGCGGATCACCGGCACGAGCGACTGGCCGGAGAACGTCAGCTTGTCCTTGTCGCCGAACTTCACGAGTTCGAGGTCGTAATCGAGGCCCTTGTGGGCGAGCGCCATGCGGGTCCGCCAACCATACGGGCTGAAGCGCTTCGAGGCGCGGCCGCAGAGGTCGTAGAAGGTGATCGCCATGCCGCGTCTCCCGCAGGTGTTCGAGGGTGAGGAAGTCGTAGCATCGCCGGCGGCCGGGCGGCAACGCGCGAGGGTGCAGGGATGTCCGGCGCGGCGACTGACGCGGCGAAGCCCGTTGACATCCGGCTGCCGGGCAATAGTCTCCGCGCCGGGCCGCCGCTCCCCAACGAGCGGTTATATCGAAGGATCGAGACATGAAGCCGCAGCACAAGCCGCGGGTGCCGTTGTTCTCGTCCGGACCGTGTGCAAAGCGACCCGGATGGGGCCCCGCTGTACTCGCCGACGCCGCCCTCGGGCGCTCCCACCGCTCCAAGATCGGAAAAGCCAGGCTGGTCGACGCGATCGACCGGTCGCGCGCGATCCTCGGCATTCCCGCCGATTACCGCGTCGGCATCGTGCCGGCCTCGGACACCGGTGCCGTCGAGATGGCGATGTGGTCGATGCTTGGCGCGCGCGGCGTCGACATGCTGGCGTGGGAGAGCTTCGGCGCCGGCTGGGTGACCGACGTCTCCAAGCAACTCAAGCTGCGGGACGTGCGCGTGCTGGAGGCCGGGTACGGCCGGATCGTCGACCTCGCTTCCGTCGATTTCGCCCGCGACGTGGTGTTCACCTGGAACGGCACGACCTCCGGGGTGCGGGTGCCGAACGGCGACTGGATTCCGGCCGACCGCCAGGGCCTGGCGATCTGCGACGCCACCTCGGCGGCGTTCGCCATGGAACTGCCCTGGGACAAGCTCGACGTGGTCACCTGGTCCTGGCAGAAGGTGCTGGGCGGCGAAGCGGCCCACGGCATGCTGGTGTTGAGCCCGCGGGCCGTCGAGCGGCTGGAGAGCTACACCCCGCCCTGGCCGCTGCCGAAGCTGTTCCGCATGACCTCGAAGGGCAAGCTGAACGAGGGCATCTTCAAGGGCGAGACCATCAACACGCCGTCCATGCTGTGCGTCGAGGACATCCTGGACGCGCTCGGCTGGGCCGAGCGGATCGGCGGCCTGCCGGGGCTGATCGGCCGCTGCCGGGCCAATCTGGCGGCCATCGAGAAATGGGTGGCGGCGTCGTCCTGGGCCGGGTTCCTTGCCGAGGACGAGGCGATCCGTTCGCCGACCTCGATCTGCCTGTCGTTCGTCGATCCGGCGTTCCGGGCGTCGTCGCCCACTGTCCAGGCCGCCATCGCCAAGAAGCTGGCGGCGCTGGTCGAGGCGGAGGGTGCGGGCTACGACATCGCAGGCTATCGCGACGCCCCGCCGGGCCTCAGGATCTGGGGCGGAGCGACCGTCGAGACGTCTGACATCGAGGCGTTGCTGCCCTGGCTGGACTGGGCGTGGGACCAGGTGAAGTCGGAGCTTGCGGCCGCGGCGTGAGCGCCCGCGGGCGCCCGCCCGGTCCCGAGAGCGAACCCCTTCACACAGCGAAAGGCGCGCGCCCCGGCTCGGTTCGAGCGGACGGTGCGCGGATCCCACATGCCCAAGGTCCTGATCTCCGACAATCTGAGCGACCAGGCGGCCGAGATCTTCCGCAATCGCGGGATCGAGGTCGACGTGAAGACCGGGCTGAAGCCCGACGCGCTGAAGGCGATCATCGCCGGCTATGACGGCCTCGCGGTGCGCTCCGCCACCAAGGTCACCGCCGACGTGCTGGCGGTGGCCGAGCGCCTGAAGGTGGTCGGCCGCGCCGGCATCGGCGTCGACAACGTCGACATCGCGGGGGCCACGGCGCGCGGCGTGGTGGTCATGAACACCCCGTTCGGCAACGCCATCACCACCGCCGAGCACGCCATCGCCCTGATGTTCGCGCTTGCCCGCCAGATCCCGCAGGCCGATGCCTCGACCCAGGCCGGCAAGTGGGAGAAGACCCGGTTCATGGGGGTCGAGCTGACCGGCAAGGTGCTGGGGCTGATCGGCTGCGGCAACATCGGCTCGATCGTCGCCGACCGGGCGCGCGGCCTGCGGATGCGGGTCCTGGCCTACGATCCGTATTTGTCCGAGGCGCGGGCGACCGAGCTTGGCGTGCGCAAGGTCGAGCTCGCGGAGCTGTTCGCCGAGGCCGACGTCATCACCCTGCACACGCCGTTGACCGACGCCACGCGCGGCGTGATCGACGCGGCGGCGATCGCCACGATGAAGCCGGGCGTGCGCATCATCAACTGCGCGCGCGGCGGCCTGGTCGTCGAGGACGACCTTCGCGCCGCGCTCGATTCCGGGCAGGTCGCCGGGGCGGCGTTCGACGTGTTCGTGACCGAGCCGGCCAAGGAGAACGCGCTCTTCGGGCACCCGAACGTCGTCTGCACGCCGCACCTCGGTGCCTCGACCTCCGAGGCCCAGGAGAAGGTGGCGCTGCAGATCGCCGAGCAGATGAGCGACTATC
>CAYNFA010000074.1:0-10788 GCA_964396345.1 uncultured Thalassobaculum sp. | reverse complement strand
TTACGGGGTGGCCGGTGGGGTCGAGAGAGAGAGCACCGCCCGGTTCATCCCTTGTCCGCTCTCCCTGAGGTTCCCTCCATGTCCCATGCTTCTGCCACCGCAGCCCTTCCGGCTGCGCCAGTTCACGCTGCCGTTGACCCGGCCATCGCCATTCATCAGGCAGCACAACGCCTTCTTCCCCATCTCGAACAGGGGCAACGCATCAATGCCGCGATTCTGCGCGCCGCAATGGAAACGGCCATCGGTGCCTCCGATGCGTCCGGCGCCTGGGATTGGAAGACCGCCTATGATACCTGCGAAGCGGCATCAGTGCTGTTCCTGCGCAAATACGGAAAGACGCTTTTGCGCAAAGCCGGATCTCCGGCCGCCGCGTTGCCAATGTTGGCCAGGATCGCTGGCCTCCTCCCCACGCACACACGCCGTTCCGAAGAGAGCGAGGCTTTCCAGCAGTTCTCGACACCGATCCCGCTCGGCCTGATCGCTGCGACCGCCGCCGCGATCACGCCGACCGACCGCGTGCTGGAGCCTTCGGCCGGCACCGGCCTGCTCGCTATCCTTGCCGAGCTTGCCGGTGGATCGCTGGCGCTCAATGAACTGGCTGGGACCCGCGCCGGTGTGCTGGCGCAACTCTTCCCCGACATCGTCGTCACACGTTTCGACGCGGCGCAGATCGACGACCATCTCGATCCCGCCAACGTGCCGAGCGTCGTCTTGATGAACCCGCCCTTCTCGGTGATGGCCAATGTCGCCGGCCACATGGCGGATGCCGCCTATCGCCATATCGCTTCGGCCCTCGCGCGGCTCGCCGATGGTGGGCGTCTCGTGACCATAACCGGGGCAGGTTTCGCACCGGACAATTCGGCGTGGGCGTCGGCCTTCGTCCGGTTGCAAAGCCAAGGCCGCATCGTCTTCTCCGCCGCCATAGACGGCTCCGTTTACGCCAAGCACGGTACGACCTTCGACACGCGGCTGACCGTGATCGACAAACTGCCCGCCGACGATCCGACCAGGTTTCCGGTATCGCCAGGCATCGCCCCCGATGTCGCCACGCTGCTCGAATGGATCGAAACCCAGGTTCCAGCCCGTCTGGCAATGGTGGCCCGGGCGACGGCGCCCGTGACCGTCCGCCCGATCACGCCTCGGACAATACGAACAACGCCTTCCCGGCCTTCCTCCAGCCCGACCGCCACCCCTGAGACCGACAGCGTCGAGCTTGCTTATGAGACCATCGACTGGACGCCCAACGAAGATGGCCGCATCACTGATACGCTTTATGAAGAGTACGGATTGCAGGCGATCCGTATTGCCGGTTCTCAGGCGCATCCGACCAAGCTGGTGCAATCCGCCGCGATGGCCTCAGTGGCGCCGCCCGTGCCTAGCTACCGCCCGCACCTGCCGAACGCGGTCATCACCGACGGCCTGCTTTCCGATGCTCAGCTCGAATCCGTCATCTATGCCGGCGAAGCCCATTCAGACTTCCTCGCCGGATCATGGTCGATCGATGAAACCTTCGATGTGGTATCGGCCGCGCGCGACGACGCTGAGAACGCCGTCCGCTTTCGTAAGGGCTGGTTTCTGGGTGATGGCACAGGCGCCGGCAAAGGCCGTCAGGCCGCCGGCATCCTTCTCGACAATTGGTTGAAGGGCCGCCGCCGCGCCCTCTGGGTCTCAAAATCCGACAAGCTGCTGGAGGATGCGCAGCGCGACTGGTCGGCGCTCGGCATGGAGCGGTTGCTGGTGACGCCGCTGTCGCGCTTTCGTCAGGGCACACCGGTTCGATTGGCGCAAGGTGTCCTATTCACCACCTATGCCACGCTACGCTCCGACGACCGCGGCGAGAAGGTTTCGCGCGTCCGCCAAATCGTCGAATGGTTAGGCTCCGACTTCGATGGAGTGATCATTTTCGACGAGAGCCACGCCATGCAGAATGCCGCTGGCGGCAAGGGAGAACGCGGCGACCAAGCTGCGTCGCAGCAAGGCCGTGCTGGCCTGCGCCTCCAGCACGCGCTGCCGAACGCACGCGTGGTTTATGTGTCGGCGACCGGCGCCACCACGGTTCACAACCTCGCTTATGCCCAACGCCTCGGCCTCTGGGGCGGCGAAGACTTCCCCTTCTCCACGCGGGCTGAATTTGTCGAGGCGATCGAGGCTGGCGGCATTGCGGCCATGGAGGTGCTGGCGCGCGACCTTCGGGCACTTGGTCTCTACGCGGCGCGCTCGCTTTCCTATGACGGCGTCGAATATGAGCTGATCGAGCACCAGCTCACGCCCGACCAGACCCGCATCTATGATGCCTACGCGGGTGCGTTCTCGATCATTCACAACAATCTCGATGCCGCCATGCAGGCCGCCAACATCACCGGCGAGCACGGCACGTTGAACCGCCAAGCCAAGTCCGCTGCGCGCTCCGCTTTTGAGTCAGCCAAGCAGCGCTTCTTCGGCCATCTGCTGACCAGCATGAAAACGCCAACGCTGATCCGTTCCATCGATCATGATCTCGAGGCTGGCCATGCCGCCGTAATCCAGATCGTTTCTACCGGCGAAGCACTGATGGAACGGCGCTTAGCCGAAATCCCGACCGAGGAATGGAACGACGTCCGCGTCGACATCACACCGCGCGAATATGTTCTCGACTATCTCGCCCATTCCTTCCCGGTGCAGCTCTACGAGCCCTTCACCGACAGCGAGGGCAATCTGTCGTCTCGGCCCGTCTATCGGGATGGGCAGCCCGTCGAAAGCCGCGAGGCCGTGGCCCGCCGGAACAGTCTGATCGAGAAGCTCGCTTCCCTTCCGCCGGTCCCCGGCGCGCTCGACCAGATCGTCCAACGCTTCGGCGCGGACATTGTGGCCGAAGTCACAGGCCGCTCGCGCCGCGTGGTCCGCAAGGGCGAGCGTCTTGTCGTCGAGAACCGGGCTGGTTCCGCCAACCTCGCCGAGACGCAGGCCTTCATGGACGATGCCAAGCGCATCCTGATCTTCTCCGACGCCGGCGGTACAGGCCGTTCCTATCACGCCGAACTTTCGGCGAAGAACCGCCGCCTGCGGGTTCACTATCTCCTTGAACCTGGCTGGAAGGCCGATGCCGCGATTCAGGGGCTTGGTCGCACTAACCGGACGAACCAGCAGCAACCGCCGCTGTTCCGGCCAATCGCGACGGACGTAAAGGCCGAAAAGCGCTTCCTCTCGACCATCGCCCGGCGTCTCGACACGCTCGGCGCCATCACGCGCGGCCAGCGCCAGACCGGCGGGCAAGGCCTATTCCGGCCCGAGGACAACCTGGAAAGCCAATATGCGCGTGATGCGCTGCGCCAGCTCTACATGCTGCTTGTGCGCGGCAAGGTGGAGGGTTGCTCGCTGGCGCTGTTCGAGGACGCCACCGGCCTCAGCCTGATGGATGCGAACGGCATCAAGGACGATCTGCCGCCAATTACTACCTTCCTGAACCGGCTGCTGGCCTTGACCATCGCGCTTCAGGGCATCCTGTTCACGGCGTTCGAGCAATTGCTGAACGCCCGCATCGAGGGCGCCATCGCATCGGGCATCTACGATGTCGGGCTGGAGACGCTGACAGCCGAAAGCTTCATCGTCACTGACCGGCAGACCATCTACACCCACCCCGGCACGTCCGCTGAGACACGGCTGCTCACGATCACGCAGCGCGAGCGCAATAGCCCGGTGACGCTTGATCAGGCGCTCGACCATCTGTCCGACCCTCGCGCTGTACTGCTGGTCAATGATCGCTCAGGGCGCGCCGCTGTGCAGGTCCCGGCGCCGAGCCTGATGCTTGACGACGGCGAGATCGAACGCCGCATTCGGCTGATCCGTCCGATGGAACAGCATCACGCGTCCTTGAAGATGATGGAGGAGAGCCATTGGGTCGAAGCCGACCGCGCGACGTTTGCCCGAGCGTGGAACGCCGAGATCGCGGATGTGCCGGAATTCACCGACAGCATCATCCACATTGTCGCCGGATTGTTGCTGCCGATCTGGAAACGCCTGCCCAATGAATCGACGCGGGTTTACCGACTCCAGACCGATACCGGGGAGCGCATCGTTGGACGGCGGGTCTCGCCCGCATGGGTCGCGGGTGCGACCAGCACCGGCACATCGACACTTACGCCGGACGATGCCTTCGCAGCGCTGCTCGATGGCAAAACGATCCTCAATCTCACCGAATGCCTCCAGCTTCGCCGTGCCCGTGTCATGGGGACCAACCGGATCGAGTTGTCCGGCTTCACCGACACGATGCGGGAGCGGCTCAGTGCCTACGGCCTCTTCCACGAGATCATCTCGTGGAAGCTGCGCATGTTCGTGCCGACCGATGCAACTGGCTCCACCATCCTCGCCAAGGTGCTGGACCGCTTCCCCGTCGAGCGCATCTCCGATCGGGAGGCTGCGTAAATGGTACGCGACGCTTCCGAACTGATTGACCGTCTTGGCCGCCAGGCCGAGGCGGTCTGCCGTCACTATCTTTCCGCCGGGCGGCGCGAAGGCAGCTACTGGCTCGTGGGCGACGCGCGCAATACGCCGGGCCGCTCGCTGTTCGTGAGACTGAAAGGCCCGGAATCCGGCAAGGGAGCCGCAGGCAAATGGACCGACGCCGCAACTGGCGAACATGGTGATTTGCTCGACATCATCCGTGAAAGCTGCGGATTTGTCGGCTTCAAGGACACGGCAGATGAGGCCCGCACCTTCCTCAGTATGCCGCATCCCGAGCCAGAACCATCCTCAAGACAGCGGCTGACATCAGTGCCAGTTGGGTCGCCGGAAGCGGCACGGCGGCTGTTTGCCATGTCGCAGCCGATTACGGCCACAATCGCGGAAGCGTATTTACGCAAACGCGGCATCACGACATTGCACGGAACCGGATCGCTCCGGTTCCATCCGCGCTGCTATTATCGTGCCGATGAGCATTCGCCGACCGAAACCTGGCCCGCGATGATCGCATCCGTCACCGATCTTGATGACAGGATCACCGGAGCGCATCGCACCTGGCTTATGTCTGATGGCAGCGACAAGGCACCGGTCGATACACCGAGGCGCGCGATGGGCAATCTTCTTGGTCATGCCGTGCGTTTCGGCGTCGCCCATGACGTGGTGGCGGCGGGCGAAGGCATCGAGACCATGCTGTCGCTGCGAACGGTTCTGCCCCCCATGCCGATGGTGGCGGCGCTGTCGGCGGCTCATCTTGCCGCCATCCTGTTCCCACCAAGGCTGCGACGCCTCTATATCGCCCGCGACGACGATCCGGCAGGTGACGGAGCGATGCAAAGCCTGATTGAACGAGCGCAGGCGGTCGGAATCGAGGCGATCACCCTGTCGCCACAGATCGGGGATTTCAACGGGGATCTGCGCACTCTTGGACCTGATGCACTTCGGGCGGCCATGCGGGTTCAGATCGCGCCGGAAGACGTCTTCCGATTTATGGACTTCCGGGCATTGGCCGGAACAGGGATGTGAAGGCGCTGTGAGCGCCGGTCTTATCTCGATCCGGCGGGCGTGCTCCTGTCATGCGCCGGAGAGGACCGCGACAACGTCCTTCTTCAGAGGGCGATCGGGACGGCAAACGGCCCGGTCCGGCAATGGCTGCGCCCGGCTATTTTCCGCCTGCGGCAGGCCGCCTTTGCATCGCGAAACAAAATAGCCGGTCTTCGCCATCCTCCGCTGTGCTTCGGCCGCTCGGTTCCCTCGCCGGTGCAGGTCCGTTCCGCCCGCCGTCTTTCGTCGCCATGAAGGCCGCGATGGTAGCGGTCGATCCGACGAAGGAAGCACCCCATGACCACCGAATATGACGATACCGGCTTTGAACCGCCCCACGCCTCATCCCCGACCGATCATGTCCTTTCCGAACTCCAGCTCTACGGCTTCCGCCCCTTCCAGGATGAACCCGATCCAAGGCCACTTCCCGAAGGCAACATCGTCGCTGGCGCCATCGCCGACATCTTCGACGCCCTGATCGTGAGCTTTAACGACACACGACTCGAAACCGACCTCGACGAACTGCTCTGGTCGACCGTCAATCTCTTCCACCGCGCCACCGCCCGGATCGAGCGCGAGTTGGACGACAACGAGCAAGGCCAGCGCCGCGGCCAGCGTGAACAGGATGGCTCCGAGGTCAAGTCCGTCGAACTGGAGCGCCTCATCGCCGAGGGGATGACACTTATCGAACGCCGCGATGCCTTTGAGCTGATGCGTGATCAAGCCGCCGAACACTTTGAACGTCACACTCATTCATCCTGGCGACCTCGCTCAGGGTCGATGGTCAACCATCGCAACCTGACCTCGGCGATGATCGACAGCCGTGATTACCTTGCCGCCAAACGTCGGAATGAGACCGAGGTGATGCTCCCCGCAGGCCCCAAGATTGCCTTCACCGGCGGCCTCGATTGTAACGATCACCGCCTGATCTGGGCCAAGCTCGATCAGGTACATGCCAAACATCCCGACATGGTATTGCTGCACGGCGGATCGCCAAAGGGTGCTGAACTCATTGCCGCGAAATGGGCCGACACCCGCAAGGTGGCTCAGGTCGCCTTCAAGCCAGACTGGACGAAACACGCCAAGGCCGCGCCGTTCAAGCGCAATGACGCGATGCTCAACGTCCTGCCGATCGGAGTCATCGTATTTCCGGGCAGCGGCATCCAGGAAAACCTTGGCGACAAGGCTCGCAAGCTCGGCATCCCGGTCTGGAAATTCGGGAACGGCGGCGCGTGAGCGCCGCCCTTCTCACATGATGGTGCGGCAGCCCGGCTTTCAACTCTCTGCACTCAGCGGTACCGAAATTCAGTTCGGGTTTCCCGTCACCGCGATTTTCGCCGCACGGGCATAATGCTCCAGTTCGACATCGCTTTCGATCAAGTCGTCGAGAAGCGTCTTCATATCGCTTTGATCCGACGATGATTGAAAGGGGCCTGGCTGGCGTTCGATCACCAGAACGGCAATGGCCAGCGCCTTCTTCACCAGATGCAGATCTCTCAATATGATTTCAGCCACAACCTCGTCACTCCGCGAAACTGACAATGATCGTCAGTATGTCCTCCGTTTATTACACGACATAGACCATGACCATTGAAAGTAGCCGCGAAAATGCACTGCATCTTTTGATGTATCGGCTCCGATCCGAAACAGAGCACCACCCCCGCTTCCATTACCGCTATTCCTTGGTCCAGCCGATGGCCTGTCGCCATCAACCCGTAAAGGGTCGGCTATGCTCGCATGCCGCCGCACTGGCTTCGCCTGCGCGGTGATTGCAGCCATCGGCCCGACACATCGGGCGCCTGTCGCGCGGGGATGGTCCCCCGCCTCCCAGACAGGAGCCGGAACAATGTCCTTCAACGATGCACACGCCTTCGCTTTCAGCCTCGCTACAACCCTCATGGTCGCGATTGTCATCTTCCAGGCCGGCGACGGCAGTCTCTCGGTCTGTCCAGCCAGCGAATTCGACGGCGACGACGCCAGCATCGTGCACGAGATAGATCCATTTATCCCGTGAGCGCGAACCATCCGCCCAATCGTAAAGCGGCAATTTCGACAATTGGCGCTCCCACCGCCGATCACTTTCGGCTATACTCGGAGCTGCGCTGTGGTGGTGGAAGGCGCAACCGTCGGACCTGTTTCTCACGGAGGCCACCACCATGATCTTTCTCGGCATCCTTCTCAGTATCGCGGCCATCGGCTTTCTCTGTTGGCTGCTCTTCACGCTTGCCGTCTTCGCACTGCCCGCCTTTGCTGGCGTCACCGCAGGCCTGTGGGCCTACCACAGCGGCGCAGGCTGGCTCGGCGGCATTTTTGTCGGCGCACTCTCAGCCGGGCTAACCTTCGGCATCGGGAAATTGCTGCTCGTTTTCGCAAAACCTCTTTGGCTGCGCGTTGCTGTGGCGCTCGTCTTCGTCGCGCCAGCTGCGCTTGCCGGCTTTCACGCGACCCATGGCATCGCGAAGCACACCATGCCATCTGAGACTTGGCAGACCGTCTTCTCCGTCATTGGTGCAATCGCGATCGGCATCACGGCACTGACGCGGTTGGCGACGATGGCCCCGCCCGAACTGGCCGGACAGAGCGTGGCGCGGGTCTGACACCGTCGAAGCGAGGCGCAATGACCAGAGGCAGATCGACCACACCGTCCCCGACGTCGGAACGGTGCGGACCGGCGCAAAGCGGGCACGGATCATCATCCCGGGATGAGGGCACCCCCGTCCTTAAGCACTGGAAAAAATCAGCGGCTTTCAAGCGGTCTCTACGACGGATGATGGACGATATAGCCATCCGCTGTCGGGAACTGGTGACAGCCTTTGCAAACGAAGGGCAGACTTGCAGGTCAACTCATTGCCTGGATTTCAGCGGTTGCACGAGGGTAGCCAAATTCTCCGTTGATCCGTTCTGCTGGGCCGAGCGCTCCAAAACGGCCTCTTCAATGGGTTGATCTGGCCGAAGGACGGCTTCGCCTCGATCGCCTATGCCGCAATGACGCCTGCCAACTTTCTTCCCCTGCCGGCTGCGCCGTCATTCCTCGCGCAACAAGAAACTTGGCCGTCTGCCATCCTCCGCTGCGCTGCGGTCGCAAGCGATGCCGCGTCGATCGCCTCCGGCCTCTTGATCCCCATCGAGGCCGCAATGGTGCGGGCTCGGAGCAGAAATCAAGGAGAACTATCATGGCCACCATCGGCACCTTCAAAAAGTCCAGCAACAACGAGTTCGCCGGCGAAATCGTCACCCTCTTGGTTCAGGCAAAGGGCGTCCGCATCGTTCCCGAAGCCACACGAACTGGCGAGAACGCCCCCAGCCACCGCGTCTTCGTCGGCCGAGTTGAGATCGGCGCCGCCTGGTCCAAGCGCTCCAACGAGGGCCGCGAGTACCTCGGCCTCAAGCTCGACGATCCGAGCTTCAACGCCCCGATCTTCGCCAACCTCTTCGACGACGAAGAAGGCGAAGGCTACAGCCTCATCTGGTCCCGCCCCAGCCGCCGCGCCGACTGAGGCGCCCCGATGCCCCGCCCGGCTAGTCCGGGCGGGGCCATCGTCGCCAACCGAATCAGTCACGCAGATATTTAACGGAACAAGACAGGCCAAGGCCTTATGGCTGGCTTTTGACCCATAGAACGACTATTATAGTCGTAGTTCTAGTGTGCGCATTCGAGTCCGTAGGAGGTGATCATGCATGATCACCGCCCGACAGACGCGGGCCGCGCGCGCGTTGCTTGGTTGGACGCAGGAGACGCTCGCTGACAAGGCCCTGGTATCGCTGACCGCGTTGAAACGCCTCGAGTCCGAGAACCGGCTTGAGGTGTACGAGACGACGCGCGATCAGGTCGGCAAGGTGCTTGAGGCTAACGGCATCGTCTTCCTGACTTCGGACCAAGGTGAAGGGGTCATGCTTGTCCGTGCGAAGGTCGAAGCCAGCAATTGATCGCGTTACCCAGCATAGGCTCGCCTGCCTATGTCCTGCGTGCATCACCCCGTGCCAATTTGAACCATTCCATCTCCCATCAGAACGGATACAGTTAACAACAGGTTTCATGGCGTGTATAATCGGCCGTCGGGGGCCGCCGCTATGATGCAGACGACATTCCAGGACGAGCCGCCATTGAGCGCGGGGCTTACGGCCTATGACCGTGAGCATATGGTGCTCTATCTGCGCTTGCTCGATTCTGCGACCGATGGAGCGGACTGGCGCGAGGCCGTCTCAATCCTGTTCGGCATCAACCCCCAATGCGAGCCGGAACGCGCGCGCCACGTCCATGACAGCCATCTCGCCCGCGCGCGCTGGATGACCGAGCAAGGCTACCGTCAGCTCGTGCGCGAAGGCAGTCACTGATCCGGTCGCCGATGCCGCCAGGGCATCACACGTTGCCCGATCTGGGGCTTCCAAAAACTTGCTGAACCCGGAATCCTGTCTCCTCGGCATACTGAATATGTGCGGACCTGGAGGACATGGATGAAACCTGACACTTCACGGTGGCGATCCTCGCCAACCTACGACTATGTCGGCGAACTTGTTGCTCCCGACCTCGCGTGGGAATGGCTGCGGCGCAACGGCGAATATCAGACGGATTTTGCCGGGATCGAGCAGCCAGTCCCCGACCGCCAGCACTTGACTGCGAGGGCGCTCCATCGCTGGGGGCTACGATTTCCCTGTTCGCCCAAGTTACACAGCGGTGCAAGCGCATGTTTACTGGTCGCCGGACATCGACACCGGCGTCGTGCTGCTGACCACAGCCCCCTCCGTTTCTCCGTCCGACAATAATTTCTTTTCGTCCCTGAACGATGCCGACGAGCACGCCGACGATCAAGGCGATCACTCCCGGCACGATCTCGGCGACGGTCATCATCTTCATATTCTGCGCTTGGCAGGTATCGAAGCCGACCGGCCCCTTGCGGCGATTATTCCGCTCGATCTCGACGGATTCGACCGTGTCGAAGCCCTTATCCGCTTACTGAAAGCCCTGCACGGTCGGGCTGTACCGCCGGACACCCGGCTGACGCCTCAGCAGTTACGCCGTGCACGCCAGATGCTGCAAGCCGTCGACGGGCATATGAACGGCGCAAACCACCGTGACATTGCCGAAGCGATATACGGGGCCAAGGACATCGCCGGCGAGACCTGGAAAAGCTCGTCGCGGCGCTTTGCCACCATCGATCTCATCAAGGATGGCCTCGCCATGATCTCGGGCGGCTATCGTAAGCTCCTGCATCACCGCCGCCGATCCTAGCGCGACCTGACTCGTGAACGGTGTGGGATTTCAGGCCCCACAGGCTTCCCACTCCCTCTTCGCTGCACTCCTCCGCCACC
>CAYNFA010000073.1:0-10801 GCA_964396345.1 uncultured Thalassobaculum sp. | reverse complement strand
CGCCAGGAACAGGCCGGCGTGACCGCTGGCGGTGGCGATCGCGCCGACCCCGCCCTCCAGCGCCGCCACCCGCTCCTCGAGCACGGCCACCGTCGGGTTCGAGATCCGCGAGTAGATGTGGCCGGCGCGCTCCAGGTTGAACAGCGAGGCGGCGTGATCGACGTCGCGGAACACGAAGGAGGTGGTCTGGTAGATCGGCACCGCCCGGGCCCCGGTCGCCGGGTCGGGTTGCTGGCCGGCGTGCAGGCTCAGGGTGTCGAAGCCGAAGACGTTGCCGTCCGTGCCCATGGTCGCCGCTCCTCGAAGGTCATCGTTTTCGGCCGGCAGTGTAGCCGAGGCGCGGGTGCCGCACCTCCCCCGGGGAACCGGCTGCCGACACGGTTACGGGGCCGCGTCTTCCGCGGCCCCGTCCGGGCTTTCGCCGTGAGTTCCCTGCTCAACTTGCTTCGGGCCACGCTAACGAGCACCCTGACCAGGGTCAAGAGGCTGCGTCGCCGGCAACTCCGGCGGCGGCAAATACAGACAAATACTCGCCGGAGTCCAGACCGGACTCCACAGAGAGCCCGATTGCGAGGTCTTCAACGCTTGAAGAGCGCGTCAGCCGCCGAGGCCACGCCCATCTTGTCGGCAATGACGGCCCGGGTGCGTTCGATCTCCGCCTCCATCGCGGCGATGTAAGCCTCCAGGTCCTCGACGCTCCATGACGACAGATCCTTCGGCTTCTTGGTCTGCCGGCGCGGTTCCAGGTCATCAAGGTCCACGACGCTTCTCCCATCCTGTTGCCACGTCCCGGCAGGCCGGCCCGGCCCGCGTCTGACCTGCCCGCGTCTGCCGACCTATGGTAAAGCGAGTCGGCTTTTGGTAGCACCCTTGGCGGCCGCCAGCCGTCGACCGTCCGCGAGTCTCCCCATGAGTCGAGCCGAGTCCATGCGAGCCGTCATCGCCACCCCGGAGGGCGGGGTCGAGTTGACGACCCGGCCGATCCCGCAGCCTAGCCGCAACGAAGTCCTCATCCGGGTGGCGGCGGCCGGCGTCAACCGCGCTGACCTTTACCAGCGTCAGGGCCGCCATGCTCCGCCGCCGGGCGCCACCGACGTCCTCGGCCTCGAGGTCGCGGGAATCGTCGAGGCGGTCGGCGAGGTCGACCCGTTGGGCCTCGGCCCGGCCCCGCTGGTGCCGGCTCCCCAGCCCGGCCAGCGGGTGTGCGCCCTCATCCCGGGCGGCGGTTATGCCGACTACGCGATCGCGCACCGGCGCTGCGTGCTGCCGGTGCCGGGCGACCTCGATCTGGTGGAGGCTGCGGCGCTTCCGGAGACCGCCTTCACCGTCTGGGACAACCTGGTGGTTCGCGGCGGACTCGAGGTCCCGAAGACGGTCGTGATCCACGCCGGCGCCAGCGGCGTCGGCACGCTCGCTATCCAGATTGCGTCCGCCCTCGACTGCCGGGTGTTCGCCACCGCAGGCACCGCCGCCAAGCGCGAGGCCTGCGTCGAGCTCGGCGCGGAGCGGGCCTTCGACCACCGCACCGAGGACTGGGCAGCGGCGATCGCGGCTGTCAGCGGTGGCGCGGACGTGGTGCTGGATCTCGTAGGGGCCTCGCATTTCGCGTCCAATCTGGCGGTCCTGGCCACCGAGGGACGGCTGATCAGCATCGGCTTCGTCGGCGGCTCCAACGCAGAGGTGAATCTTCGCCAGGTAGCCCGCAAGCGCCTCGTGCTGACCGGCTCCACCTTGCGCGATCGCAACGCCTTGCAGAAGGCGACCATCGCGGAGGCGGTCTACGCCGGATTGTGGCCGCGGCTGACCCGCCGGCAGGTCCAGCCGATCATCCACACCACCTTCGACCTGGCGGAGTCCAATGCCGCGCACGACCTGCTGGCCGGCGATACGGTGATCGGCAAGCTCGTCCTGGAGGTCGACAAGGCGCTGTGCGCACCCGACTGACGATCGGAAAACGCACAGATAAAGCTTTGCCGGGCGAAACGGAAATCCCTATATAGATCTTGAATCCCGATACGTGGACTGGATTGAAGCCGGGCGTCGACGTCGGTGACGCCGCGGCCGAAGAGAGGACATAATGGCGCAACCGCTTATGCCGAAGGCCACCGCCGTGTGGCTTGTCGACAACACCGGTCTCACCTTCGAGCAGATCGCGGCGTTCGTTGGGCTGCATCCTCTGGAGGTCCAGGCAATCGCCGATGGCGAGGTGTCGGCGGGCATTCAGGGCTTCGATCCGATCCAGGCCAATCAGGTCACGCGGGCCGAGATCGAGCGCTGCGAGGCCAACCCGAAGGGGCGCCTCCAGATGGCGACCAGCAACCTTCCCAAACCGGTCCACAAGACCAAGGGTCCCAAGTACATTCCGATCGCCAAGCGTGGCGACAAGCCGGACGCCATAGCCTGGCTGGTGAAGCATCACCCGGAACTGAAGGACGCCCAGATCTCCCGGCTGATCGGCACCACCAAGGACACCATCAACAAGATCCGCGAGCGCTCGCACTGGAACAGCCCGAACATCCAGCCTCGGCACCCGGTGTTCCTCGGCCTGTGCAGTCAGCGCGACCTGGACTCCGCCATCGAGAAGGCCGGCGGAACCCACGTTCCACCGGAATCGCAGCTCGAGTCGATCAGCGAACTGCCGTGACGGGTGCAGCGGCGGCGGTCAACCCGGACAGGCTGACCCGCTGCCGCCCCTCGTCGTCGAAGTTGGTCGGATCCAGCCAGGCCTGAAACGCCGCCTTGAGCGCCGGCCATTCCGTGTCGAGGATCGAGAACCACGCGGTGTCGCGGTTGCGGCCCTTGTAGAGCGTGGCCTGGCGGAAAATGCCCTCGTACTGAAAGCCGAGCCGCTTGGCCGCCGATCGCGACGGCCCGTTCAGGCTGTCGCACTTCCACTCGTAGCGGCGGTAGCCGAGTTCCTCGAACACCCGCGCCATCATCAGGTACATCGTCTCGGTGGCCATAGCGGTGCGCTGCAGGGCCGGCGACAGGGTGATGTGCCCGACCTCGATGACGCCGACCGCCGGCTCGATCCGCAGATAGCTGGCGTAGCCGATGGCCCGGCCGCGGGCCTGGTCGACGACGACGAAGAACAGCGGATCCTCGCTGGCCTCGCACTGGGCGATCCATTTATCGAAGCCGGCGCGGTCGGTTCCGAACGGGCCGACCGCCATGTAGGTCCACATCCGCCCCTCGGAATCCACCGAGAACGCCTCGAACAGCGCATCGCCGTGGTCGGCGAGGCGCACGGCCTCAAGCCGCACCGTCCGACCAATCATGGGCGCGCGGCCGGGACGCTGGCGCGGCGTCCAGTCGGGCACCGGCTCGCCGATCGGCTGGCCGAGTGAATTGGTGCGGATGGTCATGGGCTGGCTCCGTCGCGGACGATTTGGCCCTTCCCGATGCCACGCCACGGCCGATCCGGTTAGAGCCAACGCGGCACCCGCCGGCGGGCCAAGGCTACCCCGGCGCGCGCCTACTCCTTCGGCATCACCTGGCTGAGCGCCAGCCTGCCGCCGTCCGGGTAGATCGTCTGGCCGGTGAAGTAGGCGCTGTCGTCGGTCGCCAGGAACATCGCCGCCCCGGCGATCTCCGAGGGTTCCGCCGGCCGGCCGAGCGGGGTGCGGCTGCGCACCCGGTCCATTGCCTCGGGGTCGGTCAGGATCGCCGACCGGAACAGGTCGGTGGACACGCTGCCTGGGCCGATGGCGTTGACGCGAATGCCGTGGCGCGCCAGTTCGACCGCCATGGTCTTGGTGAGTTGGTTCACCCCGCCCTTGGAGGCGTTGTAGGCGGCCAGCCCCATCGGCACGATGACCGCGTTGACCGAGGCGGTGTTGATGACGATCCCCTTGATGCCGCGCTCGACCATCCGACGCGCGGCCTCCTGGCCGGTGTAGAAGACGCCCTTCAGGTTGACGGCGATGACCCGGTCGAAGGTGGCGTCGTCAAGCTCCAGGAACGGCGTGTTGTGAATGATTCCGGCGTTCGCCACGACGATGTCGAGCGACCCGTAGGCTTCGAGGGCGCGGTCCATCAGCGCCGACACCTGCTCGCGTTGGGTGACGTCGCAGGCGACGAATCGCGCCTTGCCGTCCGCCGCCTTGATCCGACCGACCGTCTCGTCGCCGGCCAGCGGGTCCATATCCGCCACCACCACCCTGGCCCCCTCGGCGGCGAACCGCTCGCAGATCGCCGCCCCGATGCCACGGGCGCCGCCGGTGACGACCGCGACCTTGTCCTTCAGACGCATGCTGCTCATCCCTTCCTCGCGTAGCCGACGCCCCGAAGCGTCTCGGCGATCTCGCCCAGGATCGCTGGGTCGTCGATGGTCGCCGGCACCGCCGGGTCCTGGCCGTCGGCGATCTTCTGCATGGTGCCGCGCAGGATCTTGCCCGAGCGGGTCTTCGGCAGGCGCTGCACGACCGCCGCCACCTTGAAGGCGGCGACCGGGCCGATGCGTTCGCGCACCATCGCCACCACCTCGGCGACGACCTGGTCGTGCGGCTTGTCGACACCGTCCTTGAGCACCAGGAAACCGAGCGGGACCTGGCCCTTGAGGTCGTCGGCCACCCCGATCACCGCGCATTCGGCGACGTCGGGATGGCTTGCCAGAACCTCCTCCATGCCACCGGTCGACAGCCGATGGCCGGCGACGTTGATGATGTCGTCGGTGCGGGTCATGACGTGGAGGTAGCCGTCCTCGTCGACCAGGCCGGCGTCGCCGGTCTGATAGTAGCCGGGGTAGTCGGTCATGTAGCTTCGCACGAAGCGGTCGTCGTTGTTCCAGAGCGTCGACAGGGCGCCCGGCGGCAGCGGCAGCTTGATCGAGATGGCGCCGATCTCGTTCGCCTCGACGCCGGACCCGTCCGGGGCCAGCACCTGAACGTCCCAGCCCGGCACCGAATGGGTGGGAGAGCCGGGTTTGTACGGCAGTTCCTCGATCCCGAGGCAGTTGGAGGCGATCGGCCAGCCGGTCTCGGTCTGCCACCAGTGGTCGACCGCCGGCACCTTCAGCTTGTCCTGGCACCATTTCAGGGTGTCGGGGTCGCAGCGCTCGCCGGCCAGGAACTGCGCCTTGAAGCGCGACAGGTCGTATCCCGCCAGCAGCTTGCCGTCGGGATCCTCCTTCTTGATGGCGCGGATGGCGGTCGGCGCGGTGAACATGACCTTCACCTTGTGGTCGGCGATCACCCGCCAGAACGCGCCGGCGTCGGGGGTGCCCACCGGCTTGCCCTCGTACAGCACCGTGGTGCAGCCGTGGAACAGCGGGGCGTAGACGATGTAGGAATGGCCGACCACCCACCCGACGTCCGACGCCGCCCAGAACACGTCGCCGGGGTCGACGTCGTAGATGTTCTTCATCGACCACTTCAGGGCCACGAGGTGGCCGCCGGTCGGCCGGACCACGCCCTTGGGCTGGCCGGTGGTGCCGGAGGTGTAGAGGATGTAGGCGGGATCGGTGGCCTTGACCGGCACGCATTCCGCCGGGATGGCGCCGGCCTCGGCGTCTTCCCAGGTCAGGTCGCGTCCGGCCACCAGCGTCGCCTCGGCCTGGGGTCGCTGCCTGATCACGCAGCGCTCCGGCTTGTGGGTTGCCAGTTCGATGGCGCGGTCGAGCAGCGGCTTGTAGGGCAGCACCCGCTGGCCCTCGATGCCGCAGGACGCCGAGACGATGACCTTCGGTCGGGCGTCGTCGATGCGGGTCGCCAGTTCCTTGGCCGCGAAGCCGCCGAACACCACCGAGTGGACGGCGCCGATGCGCACCGTCGCCAGCATCGCGATCACCGCCTCGGGGATCATCGGCATGTACAGGATCACCCGGTCGCCGTACCCGACGCCGAGCCTGCGCAGCGCGCCGGCGAACAGCGCCACCCGCTCCTGCAGATCCCGGTAGGTATAGGTCGCGACCGCGCCGGTGACCGGGCTGTCGTGGATCAGCGCGGCCTGACCGCCGCGGCCGGACTCGACATGGCGGTCGACGGCGTTGAAGCAGGTGTTGGTCTCGCCGCCGACGAACCACCGGGTGAACGGCGGGCGCGCGTTGTCGAGCACCTGGTCCCAGCGCCGGGTCCAGGCAATGTCCTCGGCCGCCTCGGCCCAGAACGCCTCCGGATCCTCCAGCGAGCGGCGATAGACCTCGTGGAACCGGCCCATGTCTCCTCCCGTGCTTCGTCGCGGCCCGGATCAGGCCAGCGATCGTCGTTGCCGACGATCCTGACGCGGTCCGGGCCGGTTGTCAGCAGGGCGACGATCGGCCGGGGTCGCGGATCACTTCCAGAACGGCTTGCCGAGATCGATCTGATCCTTGTCCGTGAGCGCGCCGGTGCCGGCACCGGCGGCCGCACCGACAGCGGCTCCGGTAACCGGTGCGCCGACCAGCGCGCCGCCGACAAGGCCGACGCCGGCACCGATACCGGCGCCGCTGAGGGCGCGATCGCCGGAGGTGTTGCCGCAGGCGGCAAGGACGAGGGCGGAAAGCGCGATGGAGGTGACGAGGATGGCGCGTTTCATGGTGGGTCTCCCGTTGGTCGTCATGGCGCGTGAACCGCGCCGGGCCTTACTTCACGATCAGGTTGTTGGTCACCGAGGCGACGCCCTCGACGCGGCTTGCGACCGTGCCGGCGCGTCCGACCATGGCCGGGGAATCGACGAAGCCGCTCAGTTGAACGACGTTCTTGTAGGTCTCGACCTGGATCTGCATCACCTTGAGCGCCGGGTCTTCCAGGATCGCCGTCTTGACCTTGGTGGTGATCACGGTGTCGTCGATGTAAGCGCCGGTGCTGACGGAGGTGTTGGTTTCGGCGCAGGCGCCCAGGGCGAGCGTCGTGCCCAAAGCGAGGGCGATGACCGCGGTTCTGAGAAAGGCGTTCATGATGGCACTCCGGATTGGCCGACAAAATTCGGGCTTCGAGCCGTCAGCAGTGGCGGCCAAGCTCGGATTTTGATGATGAAAGATGATGTATCGATCAGTAAGCGTCTGCTTTTTGAAACCCAAATCACAAAATCTATATGGCGATTTATTTGTCTATTTTAAGTAGATTCGCAAAATAATACTGAATATTGAATTTTATTATTTTATTTATATTTGAAATTGACAGACATTTACGCCGCTCTGACCCCGACGGGCGGGGAGCGCGCCGCAACGCCGATGGTGAGCAACCGGCGCCGCCCCGCATTGCCCTCCCCCGACCGCAGGACTACGTTGAGCGGCCCGCATCGGGAACAGCTGGGATGTCCATGAACCCCTACGAGACCGACCTCGACAAGTCGCCCGCCAACTACGTGCCGCTGTCTCCGTTGTCGTTCCTCGACCGCACCGCCGCGGTGTTTCCGGGGCGGCTCGCGGTGGCGCACGGCCGGCGGCGTTACACCTGGGCCGAGGCCGCCGCGCGTTGCCGCCGGCTGGGCTCGGCGCTGGCGGCGCGCGGGGTCGGCAAGGGCGACACCGTCGCGGCCATGCTGACCAACACCCCGGAAGGCTTCGAGGCGGCGCATGGCGTGCCGATGGCCGGGGCGGTGCTGAACATGCTGAACACCCGGCTCGACGCCGAGGCGATCGCCTTCATGCTCGATCACGGCGAAGCCAGGATCCTGCTGACCGACACCGAGTTCGCCCCCACCATCAAGGCGGCGCTGGCGCGAACCCACCGCGAGCTGTTCGTGATCGACGTCGACGACAGCGAGGGACCGGGTGGCGAGCGCCTCGGCGAAACCGACTACGAGAGCTTCCTCCGGACCGGCGATCCGGACTGGCGCGGCCTGCGCCCGGGCGACGAATGGGACGCCATTGCGCTCAACTACACCAGCGGCACCACCGGCGACCCGAAGGGCGTGGTCTACCACCACCGCGGCGCCTACCTGAACGCGCTCGGCAACGTCCTGGTCTGGGGCATGAAGATGCACCCGGTCTATCTCTGGACGCTGCCGATGTTCCACTGCAACGGCTGGTGCTTCCCCTGGACGATCACCGCCCAGGCAGGCACCCATGTGTGCCTGCGCAAGGTCGAAGCCAAGGCGATCTACGACGCCTTCGCCAACGAGGGCGTCACGCATCTGTGCGGCGCGCCGATCGTGATGTCGATGCTGCTGAACGCGCCCGACGAGGCCCGGCGGGACTTCCCGCAGGCCGTCCAGATGATGACCGCGGGGTCGGCCCCGCCGGCGGCCGTGCTGGAGGGCATGGACCACCTCGGCATCGCCGTCACCCACGTCTACGGCCTCACCGAGGTCTACGGGCCCGCCGTGGTGTGCGCCTGGCACGAGGAGTGGAGCGGCCGGCCGATCGCCGAGCAGGCCGACCTCAAGGCGCGGCAGGGCGTGCGCTACCCGGTGCTGGAGGGCCTGATGGTGGCGGATCCGGAGACCCTGGCCCCGGTGCCGGCCGACGCCACGACCATGGGCGAGGTCTTTATGCGCGGCAACGTCGTCATGAAGGGCTACCTGAAGAACCCGGCCGCCACCGACAAGGCGTTCCGGGACGGCTGGTTCCACACCGGCGACCTCGCCGTGCTGCACCCCGACGGCTACATAGAACTCAAGGACCGCTCCAAGGACATCATCATCTCCGGCGGCGAGAACATCTCGACCATCGAGGTCGAGGGCGTCCTGTACCGCCATCCGGCAGTGCTGGAGGCCGCAGTGGTGGCCCGGCCGGACGACAAGTGGGGCGAGACGCCGTGCGCCTTCGTCACGCTGCGCCCCGGTTCCTCGGCGACCGCTGAGGACATCATCGCGTTCTGCCGGCAGAGCCTCGCGCGCTTCAAATGCCCGCGGACGGTGGTGTTCGGCGAGTTGCCGAAGACCTCGACCGGGAAGGTGCAGAAGTTCGTCCTGCGCGAGCGGGCCCGCGACGCAACCTGACGACCCGTACGACAAAGCCCGCCTTCCGAAGTGAAAGGCGGGCTTCTGGTGCCGGCCCCGCCTGTCGGAGCCGGCGGAACTGGCCGGGTGAAAGGGGTGAAACTAAACGCGTTCGAGTCGGGCGATCTCGTCCTTGATGGCGAGCTTTCGTCGCTTCAGGTCGTGTACCAGCGTGTCGTCAGGATGCGGCCGCGTTTCTTCGCTCTCCAGCTTCTCTTCCAGATTGGCGTGACGCGACCGCAGGCTGTCGATCCGATCGGTGGTGGTCATACGCACCTCCTTTCTCCGGTCCGGGCCGGGATGTGCCCGCAGATGTAGGCTACGCCTACGGACGTGAGGGCGTAAAGCCGGAGTCGCAAGACCTTCACAAAGCGATGCGGCCTTCCATCGGGCACCTGGATAGCCGAGCGGATAACAAGCTGATCCGCGGATCAGCGGAACACCGCCTCGACGGCGGCGGTGACCGACAGCAGGGCGTCGTCACCCATGGTTTCGCCCATCAGCATGAGCCCGACCGGCGCCGAGCCCGGCTCGTTCACCGGCACGGTCGACGCGCAGCGGTCGAGGAAGTTGCCGACGGCGCAGTTGCGCAGCATCAGCAGGTTCGTCTTGGCGAACGCGGCGTCGCTTTCCTCCATTTCGGCGATCGGCGGCGCGATCCGGGCGGTGGTCGGCATCACCACCGCGTCGAAGGGCGCTGACACCCGATTGCAGGCCGCCTGGATCTCGGCCCGCCGGCGCACCAGCGTGATGTAGTCGATCGCGCTCTGGTCGGTGGCGCGCCGGATGCGGACCAGCACCCGCGGGTCGAAGGCGTCCGGATCGCGCAGAACATGCCGGGCATGCGCCTCGTAGCACTCCACGGCAGCGAACCCGCCCTTGGCGTTGGCGTCGGCAATGTCCAGCAGCTCGCGGAACGGGATCTCGGTGACGATCGCGCCGGCTGCGGACAGCCGCGACAGCGCCGCCTCGAAGGTCCGGGCGGTGGTGTCGTCGAGGTCCTCCAGCACGAAGCTCTGCGGCACCGCGAGGCGCAGCCCGGCCACCGGCCAACGGGCGATCGACCGCACCGTCTCGCCGGCCATCACCTGGTGGACGCGGGCGGCGCAGGCGATGGTCGGCGCCAGCGGGCCGATCGAGTCGAGCGAGGTCGACAGCGGGCAGGCCCCGGCGGTCGGCACCCGGCGCTGGGTCGGCTTGAAACCGGCCAAGCCGCACAGCCCGCTCGGAATGCGGACCGACCCGCCGGTGTCGGAGCCGATGCCGACGGTCGCCATGCCGTCGGCGACGCTGACCGCCGCACCGGCCGAGGATCCGCCGGGGATCCGGCGGGTCGCGCGGTCCCACGGGTTGGCCGGCGTGCCGTAATGCGGGTTGATGCCAATGCCGGAGAACGCGAACTCGGTCATGTTGGTGCGGCCGACCAGGACCGCGCCGGCGGCCCGCAGCCGGGCGATCGCCGGGGCGTCGGCGGTGGCCGCCGGCTCGCCCGCCATCACCCGCGACCCGGCGGTGGTCACATGGCCGCGGACATCGAACAGATCCTTGATCGAGATCGGCAGGCCGTCCAGGGGCCGCGGCGCCACGCCCGCCCGGCGCAGGCGATCGCTCGCCTCGGCCTCGGCCCGGGCGGTTTCCGGCGTCAGCTTGACGAACGCCCGCCCACCCTCGCCGGCGGGATCGGCGGCGCGCTGGAGAGCGGTCTCCAGGAGCGCGGCCGCGCTGGTGCGGCCGGCCTCCAGGTCGCTCAGCAGGGTGGCGATCGGGGTCAGGGGCGCGAAGCTCATCAGCGGACTACCGGCAAGGTTTCAATGGTGTAGGCGTGGTCGATGGCCGCGCCCGTCTCGGGGTCGGCGAGGCGCATGGCGAAACGGTCGGCGTGGCGCAGCCCGCCCTCGACCGGAATGGTGCCGCACAGCATGACCGTGCCGGGCTCCAG
>CAYNFA010000072.1:0-10862 GCA_964396345.1 uncultured Thalassobaculum sp. | reverse complement strand
CATCACCGGCCGCGAGCCCTTGTAGAGACTTCCGTTCAGCAGGAACTTGCCGATCTCGCGGGCGATCTGCGCCTCGGCGGCGAACGCCATGGTGGTGTAGGGGCGGTCCCACAGGCCGGTGACTCCCAGCCGTCGAAATTCCTCGCGCTGGATGTCGATCCACTTGTCGGCGAACGCCCGGCACTCGCGGCGAAACTCGACGATCGGGACGTCGTCCTTGTTCTGGCCGCGGGCACGGTACTCTTCCTCGATCTTCCATTCGATCGGCAGGCCGTGGCAGTCCCAGCCGGGCACGTAGGCGGTCTGCTTGCCGGCCATGTGCTGGGACCGGTTGATGACGTCCTTGAGGATCTTGTTGAGCGCGTGGCCGATGTGCAGGTGTCCGTTCGCGTAGGGCGGGCCATCGTGCAGGATGAACTTCTCGCACCCGGCGCGGATCTCCCGGATCCGGTCGTCCAGGCCGATCTCCCGCCACCAGGCCAGGATCTCGGGCTCGCGCTGCGGCAGCCCCGCGCGCATCGGGAAGTCAGTCCTCGGCAGGAACACCGTGTTCTTGTAGTCGGTCGTCATCACTGGTCCTTCCCGGGCGATCGGCCCTGCCGGGGTCAGGTCCCCAGCGTCTCCCGCGCCCGCGCCGCATCAGCGGCGATCTGAGCCTTCAGCTCGTCGAGGCCGCCAAATTTCCGTTCCGGCCGGATAAAGTCAACCAGCCGGACGCGCACGCGCCGTTCATACAGGTCGATCGCGCGGTCGAACAGGTGGACTTCCAGCAGCACGCCGCGATCGTTCACGGTCGGCCGCACCCCGAGATTGGCGACCCCGGCCATCCACTGCCCGGCGCCGTCGCCGTCCACCAGCGCCGCGCGCACCGCGTAGACCCCGAGCCGCGGGCAGATCAGCCCGCCGAGCCGGAGGTTGGCGGTCGGGAACCCGATGGTGCGGCCGCGCCGGTCGCCCTGCTCGACCACCCCGTCGATCTCCCACGGCTCACCCAGCAGCGAGGCCGCCCCGCGCGGGTCGCCCTCGGTCAGGCACTGCCGGATGCGCGACGACGAGTAGACGGCGCCGTCGCTCTCGTGCACCGCCGACACCCGGGTGGCGCCGAACCCGAGCTGCCCGGTGCGCTCGATCAGCATGTCGGGCGTGCCGCGCCGGCGGTGGCCGAAATTGAAGTCGTAGCCGACCACCACGTGCCGCAGGCCGAGCGCCCCGTGCAGCACGTCGTCGACGAAGCCCTCGGCGGACACGTGCGCGAAGGCGCCGTCGAACGGCAGTTCGAACAGCCGGTCGACGCCCAGTTCCTCCAGCCGAGCCGCGCGCCCCTCGGAGGTGGTCAGCCGGAACGGGGCCGCGCCTGGCTGGAAGAACGCGCGCGGGTGCGGCTCGAACGTCAGCACCGCCAGCGGCGCGTGCAGGTCGCCGGCGATGCGGGCCGCTTCGCCGATCACGGCGCGGTGGCCGAGGTGGACACCGTCGAAATTGCCAATGGCGGCGACAGCGCCACGATGCCGGGGCTCGATGGCCTCGAGCGAGCGCACGATCTCCATGCGTTCAGCCTACGCCGCCGCGCGGGCGCGCGACGGCACCAGAATCAGCGCGTCGCCGTCGATCACCACGGTGCTCCCGACCCGGCAGCGCGACTTGAACGACACCCGTCTCTTCTCCGCGTCGACCGCGGTGACCTCGACCGTGGTCCGAACCGTGTCGCCGATCCGGACCGGCGCCAGGAAACGCAGGGTCTGGGAGATGTACACCGACCCCTTGCCGGGCATGAGGGTCCCAAACACCTTCGAGATGAACGCCGCCGACAGCATCCCATGGGCAATGCGACCCTTGAAGATGGTGCCCTGCGCGTAGTCGTCGTCGAGATGCAGCGGGTTGTGATCGCCCGAGACCTCCGCGAAGGACTCGATCATGTCCTGGGTCACATCGCGCTCGTACTCGGCGCGCATCCCGACTTCCAGATCCTCCAGAAAGTACTGGTTCACGGCGTGCATGGCCGGCCCTTCTTGTGCGCTGCAAAACGGCGCGGGACTATAACGTTGAGGCTTAACGGCGACAAGGACGGGCGACGGCCGCGACCCGGGGCGGTCCCGCCGCGCACGCGCCCGGTGGACACGCTGCCGCGGTTTCCCCGAGAATGCGGCAGACCCCGGAGGACCCCACCGATGCCGATCACCGCCGACGCCGCCCTGACCGCCGCGCGCCTGCTGCTCGACCACCGCCGCCGGGTGGTTCCGCTCGACCGGTTGCCGGAGTCCTGCCGGCCGCAATCCCCGGACGATGGCTACGTCATCCAGGAAGCGCTGATCGCGCTCCGGGTCCGCGACGATGGCGCCCGCCCGATCGGCTGGAAGATCGGCGCCACCAACGCCGGCGCGCGCGAGATGCTGGGGGTCGACGGGCCGTTCTACGGGGTGCTGCTCGACACCTTGTCGAGCGATTCGCCGTCGCGATTCGCGGCGTCCGGCATGTTCCAGCGCGTGGTCGAGCCGGAGATCGCGCTGCAGATCGACGTCGACCTCGACCCCTCGGCGGCGCCGTTCGACGCCGCGGCGATCCGCCGGGCGGTGCGTGCGGTGTTGCCGGCCATCGAGATCGTCGACACCCCGCTCGCCGCCGGCCTCAAATCCGGCGGCCCATCGCTGATCGCCGACGGCGGGGCGCACGGCCGTTGGATCAAGGGCGCACCGGCCGCCGGGTGGCGCGACCTCGACCTGATCGCGCACCGGGTGACGCTGGCGGTCGACGGCGCGGTGGTTCGCGAGGGCAGCGGCGGCAACGTCGAGGGCGGGCCGTTCGCCGCCACCGCCTGGCTCGCCAACGCGCTGGCCGCCGCCGGAAGCGGCCTGAAGGCCGGCGACTACGTCACCACCGGCACCACCACCCAGCCCGTCCCGGCCGCCGCCGGGCAGACGGTCCTGGCGGATTTCGGCGCCCTCGGGACAGTCGAGATCCGCTTCGACTGACGGCCACCACCAACCGTCGGCGCGCGCCGACGATCCGTTTGCCGCGCCCCGGCGGCGACCCTATCTTCTGCCGGTTGCCGCGGCGCCCGGTCCGGGCCGCGGTCGTCGTGGAGGAGGGAACACATCCATGCGCATTGCACGCTTCATCCCGCTGCTGGCCGCCGGGCTGCTCGCCGTCGGCGCCGCCGGTTGCGAGAACACCGTCCGCGGACTCGGCCAGGACATGCAGAAGACCGGCAAGGCGATCGAGAAGGCGACCGGCACCAGCGGCTCGTCGCCGAGCGCGACCCCGGCCAAGACGCAGTAGCGGCCGCTGCCGTTGCCCGGCGGCGGGACGCGGGCTAAACCGGCGGCCATGACGACAGACGCCCCCATCCTGTTCATCGGCGGCCTCGGCGGCTCCGGCACCCGCGCGGTCGCCGGCGCCGTCGCGGGCATCGGCTTCTACCCCGGCGGCTGCCTGAACGGCGCCAACGACAACCTGATCTTCACGGAGCTGTTCAAGCGCCCCGACTGGCTGCGATCCGGGCCGTCGCCGGCGCGGATCCGGGCCCGTCTGCGGCTGTTCGAGGCGGTGATGACCGGCGGCGTTCGCTGGCATCATCTGCTGCGGGTGCCCGGGCTGCGGCGCTTCCGGCACGACCAGGGGCACGGCCTCGCCGGCGCGCCGGGCGCGATCGGCTGGATGACCAAGGAGCCGAACTGCCACGTCTACCTCGAGGCGATCCTCGAGACCTGGCCGAACGCCGCCTTCGTCTACGTCTCGCGGCACCCGCTCGACATGGCGTTCAGCGACAACAAGGGCCAGCTCGGCAACTGGTCCTGGCTGTTCGATCTCGACCCGGCGGACTGGCCGACGCCGGAGGCGGCGCAGCTCGAGTACTGGATCCGTACCCAGCGCCGCCTCGACACCCTGGTCGAACGCCACCCCGGCCGGGTGTTCCCGCTGCGCTTCGACGACTTCGCCGCGCGGCCGGTCGAGCATCTCGGCCGGATCGTCGACGCGTTCGCCCTGGCGGTGCCGCGCGCCCGGCTCGAGCCGGCCTGCGCCGGCGTCATCCGGCCCGACGGCATGGGCCGCTGGCGCGACCGCGACCTGTCGGCGTTCTCCGGGCAGCAGCTCGCCTTCTGCCGGGCAGCCGGGTGGGAGGCGTAGCCGGGTCTCCGGTTCCCGGGGATCGTCGAGGGATGCCGGGATGGTGGAGCCCCGTCTACCGCCGCGGCCCGCGCGGGTCGACCGGCAGGGTGTGGGCCCAGGGTGCCGCCTCCTCGAACAGCGCCGCCGCCGCCAGCACCGCCGCCTCGCCACGCGGCGGGCCGGCGATCTGCAGGCCGACCGGCAGGCCGGAGGCGGTGAACCCGGCCGGCACCGAGATCGCCGGAACGCTGGCGCAGGTGAAGCCGTAGGCGACCGTGCACCATTCGATGTAGTTCGAGAACTGGTGGCCGCCGCACTCGGCGACATAGCGCTGCTCGATCGGGTAGGGCGGCACGATGGTCGCCGGGCACAGCACCAGGTCGTAGGTGTCGTAGAACTGCCGGACCCGGTGGTAGAGCCGGCCGCGGGCCAGCTCGGCGGCGGCGATCTGCTCCATGGTGAGCGCCAGCCCGACCTCGATGTTCCAGATCACCTCGGGCTTCAGCTGATCGCGGTGGGTGGTCAGCAGATCCTTCTTGGAGGTGGCGAACGCCAGCGCCCGCAAGGTCTGGAAGACCATCTGCACGTCGGTGAAATCCGGGCTGGCCTCCTCGACGGTGCAGCCCATGTCCTCGAAGCGGCGGGCCGCCCGCTCCACGATGGCCGCCACTTCCGGATCGACCGGCGTGATTCCGCCAAGGTCGCGGCTGAACGCGACGCGCTTCGGCGCACGCCGGGCCGCCACCGCGTCGACGAAGCTTAGCGCCGGTTTCTCGAGCGAGATCGGGTCGACCGGGCTGCGCCCCGACATGGCGTCCAGCATCAACGCGCAGTCGGCGACGGTGCGGGCCATCGGTCCCTCGACCGACATGGTGCCGAACGGCAGCGCGCCCGGGCCGTGGGCGACCCGGCCCGGCGTTGGTCGAAATCCGACGATGCCGCAGAAGCTGGCCGGGTTGCGCAGGCTGCCGCCGAGGTCGGAGCCGGAGGCCAGCCAGGCCGTGCCGGTGGCCAGCGCCACCGCCGAGCCGCCGGACGACCCGGCGCAGCTCTTCGAGGTGTCCCAGGGGTTCAGGGTGCGGCCGAACACCTCGTTGAAGGTGTTGGCGCCAGCTCCGAATTCCGGCGTGTTCGACTTGGCATAGATGACGCCGCCGGCGTCCTCCAGGGTCAGCACCGCGACGTCGGAAGTCTCCGGGACCGTGTCGGCGTAGATCGGCGAGCCCTGGGTCGAGCGCACGCCGGCGACGTTGAGCAGGTCCTTGATCGCGACCGGCATGCCGGCCAGCACGCCGCGCTCCGCCACCGGCCGGTCCGCCAGGGCCTTGGCACGATCGCGGGCGCGATCGAAGCAGAGCGTCGGCAGCGCGTTCACCGCCGGGTCGACCTCGGCGATTCGCGCCTCCAGCGCGTCGAGCAGGTCCACGGTGGTGACGTCGCCGGCCTTGAGCAGGGCGACGATCTCGGTCGCGGTCTTCGCGATCAGCTCTGAGGCGGGCATGGGGCGGGTCCGGTCGGATGGCGGGAACGCCATCAAACCGCCGCCGCCGCTCTCGCGCAAGCTCTCGAATTCCAAGAGTATTGGCCAGTGTTGTCAGATGCACTTTGTGCCCTGGGGTTGAATTATCAGCATATTTGCGACAGGATGGCAAAATTCCGATCGACTAGGCCGAGCAATAAGGCCTGACAACATCAACAAGGCACTCGTCCGTTTCAGACGGTGAATTGTCGCGACGCGTCGATAGGAATACACCGACTGAGGAAGTTGGGCGTATCCGTCGCTGACAGACTGAACGCATCGCCGAACTCAGCGCGGGGCAGACAACAAATAAGAGGAGAAACCCGATGTCCGAAACAGCCGGGCCCGGCCCAGATGGGTTGGTCAGCACGATCGATACCAAATACGAGATCGGTCGGGACAACATTCAAAACAAGTTCGGGCCGTTCGGCTTCGACATCCACAACCCGGTGTTCATGGTCGCCGGGTTGACCATCATCGCCTTCGTGGTGTTCACGCTGGCGTTCCAGAACCACCTCGGCCCGGCGTTCGCGGGCCTGCGCGGGTGGCTGACCTCCAGCCTCGACTGGTTCTTCATTGCCTCGGCGAACGTGTTCGTCCTGCTCTGCCTGTTCCTGGTCGTCTCGCCGCTCGGCAAAGTCCGGCTCGGCGGCACCGAAGCCAAGCCCGACTACTCCTACACCGGATGGTTCGCGATGCTGTTCGCGGCCGGGATGGGCATCGGCCTGATGTTCTACGGGGTATCGGAGCCTATCTCGCATTTCAGCGCCGCGGTGGCGACCGACGCCGGGACGCCCGGGAGCTGGGCGCCGCTGGCCGGCGCGGCCGGCGACCCGGAGGCGGCGCGCCGGCTCGGGATGGCCGCCACCATTTTCCATTGGGGCCTGCACCCCCTGGGCGATCTACGCCGTGGTGGCGCTGGCCCTCGCCCTGTTCAGCTACAACAAGGGCCTGCCGCTGACCATGCGGTCGGTGTTCTACCCGATTCTGGGTGAGCGGGTGTGGGGCTGGCCGGGCCATGTGATCGACATCCTCGCGGTGTTCGCCACGCTGTTCGGGCTTGCCACCTCGCTCGGCCTCGGGGCCGAGCAGGCCAACGCCGGGCTGGAGTTCCTGTTCGGCGTTCCGGTGAACGACGTCTCGAAGGTCTTGCTGATCACCGGCATCACCGCGATCGCGCTGCTGTCAGTGCTTGCCGGCCTCGACGCCGGGGTCAAGCGGCTGTCCGAGATCAATTTGGTGCTCGCCATCCTGCTGTTGCTGTTCGTGGTCGTGGTCGGACCGACGCTGGCGATCGCCTCTGGTTTCTTCCTGAACCTCGCGGCTTACGTCGAGCACCTGCCGGCGCTGTCGAACCCGTTCGGACGCGAGGACGCCAACTTCAGCCAGGGCTGGACCGCCTTCTACTGGGCCTGGTGGATCTCCTGGTCGCCGTTCGTCGGCATGTTCATCGCCCGCGTCAGCCGCGGCCGGACGGTGCGCGAGTTCATCGTCTGCGTCCTGTTGATTCCCTCGCTGGCCTGCGTGCTGTGGATGACCGCTTTCGGCGGCACCGCCATCAGCCAGATCGTGAACGACGGCTACCGCGGGGCGGCCGACGCCGGCCTGGAACTTCAGCTGTTCATGATGCTGCAGCAGCTGCCGCTGACCCAGATCACGTCGTTCGTCGGGATCGTGCTGGTCATCGTGTTCTTCGTCACCTCGTCGGATTCCGGCTCGCTGGTGATCGACACCATCACCGCCGGCGGCAAGGTCGACGCGCCGGTACCGCAGCGGGTGTTCTGGTGCGTTTTCGAGGGCCTGGTGGCGATCGCCCTGCTGCTCGGTGGCGGGCTGGCGGCGCTCCAGGCGATGTCGGTCTCCACCGGGTTCCCGTTCACGATCGTCCTGCTCGGAGCCTGTTACGCGATCATCAAGGGCCTGCGCAGCGAACCGCGCTGACCCGAACGGGCAATCGGCTCCGGCCGTTTTCGCTAGGCGGCGGCGTTCCCGCTATCATGGAACGTCGCCGTCAACGGCTCCTCATCGGGGAAAACGATGCCCGTCAATCGCCTGCTCGCCTTCCTTTCCCTCCTCTCGGCCCTGGCCTTCGGCGCGCCCGCTACGGCGGCGGCCGACAACACCACGCTGACCGTCGTCGACGTCGGGGGGAAGAGCCACGACTTCCCGGCTGCGAGCCTGCTGGCCCATGCTGACGCGGTCACGCTCAACGTCACGGGCGACCCGGCCTACGGCGACGCCTCGCCGGCCTTCCGGGCAATCCCTCTGGCCAAGGTCCTGGCAGGGGTGCCGGTCGCGGGCGCCGATGTGCTGAAAGTGACGGCGCTCGACGGCTTCGTCGCGCAACTGCCGGCCGGCAAGGCCCTGAACGCGGATCCCGCCGGCGCCGTCGCCTATCTGGCGGTCCAGGATCCGGCGAAGCCCTGGCCGAACCTGAAGGGCAAGGAGGTCGGCGCCGGCCCATACTACATCATCTGGCGGAACCCTCGGCGGTCCGGAATCGGTCCGGAGGCGTGGCCGTTCCAGACCGTCCGCCTTGAGCTCACCACTTCAGTCGCCAGCCGGTACCCGGCGATCCTCGTGGCCGAGTCGCTCGGCGCCGACGATCCGGCGCGGCGCGGCCAGCAACTGTTCGTCGATAACTGCTTCGTGTGCCACAAGATGAACGGCGCCGGCGAAGCGACGGTCGGCCCGGACCTCAACCTGCCGATGAATCCGACCGAGTACTTTCAGCCGGCGATCCTGCCGCGCTACCTGCGGGACCCGTCCTCGGTGCGCGCCTGGGGCGACCAGCAGATGCCCGGCTTCGCGCCTGACGTGCTGAGCGACCAGGACCTCGACGCCATCGTCGCCTACCTCGGGCACATGGCCGGCCGCCGATAGCGACCCCGGCGGGCGCCGGGCCCGTCCGCTGGGCCAAACGGCATCGCCCTGCACATGTCGATGGCCGCCGCCAAGGGCCCGGCGCTGTTCGCCCTGATGTGGTGCTCTTCTCGGGAGTAGGCCGCTCGGGAACGCCTGGGTGGCGCGCCGCTCAAACCAGCTCGACGGCGTAGTGATGGGCGTCGGTGCGGCAGCGGCTGAGGCGCCATTCCACCGCCGCCCCGTCCAAGGTCGTCGCCAGCCGGTCGATCTCCAGCAGCGGGGTGGCAAGCGCCACCGCCAGCAGCCCGGCCTCGCGGGCGTCGGCGGCGACCGCGCGGATCCGCTCGGCGGCGCGGTAGACGGTGACGCCGAAGCGCTCCTCGTAGAGCGTGTACAGGGTGTTCGGCAGCTGCTCCGGCGCCAGTTCGGCGAGCGCGCCGAACAGCCGGCCTGGCAGCACCAGGCGCTCGACCAGCAGCGGCCGGGCGGCGACGGAGCGGACGCGGTCGATCACCACCACGGCGGCGCCGGTCGGCAGACCAAGGCGCGTTGCCTCCGCCCGCTCGGCGCGCCGGCTGCCGCAGGCCAGCACCCGGCTGCTCGGGGTCGGGCGCTCGCCCACGGCGTCAACCAAGCGGAAGAAGTGGAACAGCGAGCGCTCGGGATCGTGACGGCTGACGACCGTGCCCTTGCCCTGCTGGCGGACCAGCAGGTTCTCGGCCACCAACTCGTCGAGCGCGCGCCGCACCGTTCCCGGGCTCACCCCGAAGGACTCGGCCAGACGCGGCTCGCTCGGCAGCATGTCGCCGGGCTTCCAGACTTCGTCGATCAGGTTTCGGATCACCCGCTGCTTGACCTGCCGGTACAACGGACCGAGGCCCGGTCTCATCCGCTCGGCGGTCACCCCACGGCACTCCCGTCTGCCCGATCGAGTCTTGTATAAGACCTACAAGTCTTGTACTCAACGAGGATGATCGGACGGTCGCCGAGACGGCCGCCGCGCGGAAACGCCCCCTCTACCCTCCGACGAGAGCCCCGATGACCAATCATTTCAACGTTCACCACAAGGCCGACACGGTCGGCGTGATCACCGTTGAAGGTGTTGCGGCAGGCCAGGAGTTGACCGGCTGGATCATGGAGACCGACGAGACCGTCGCCCTGAAGGCGCTGGATCCGATCCCGATCGGCCACAAGATCGCGCTCGGCGACATCAAAGCCGGCGACACGATCCTGAAGTACGGCCAGGACGTCGGGAAGGCGGTGGCGGATGTCGGCAAGGGCCATCACGTCCACACCCACAACATGAAGACCAAGCGCTGGTGAGCGGGGAGACACGCACCATGGCCACCAAGGACACGCTGAGCTTCCACGGCTACCGCCGCGAGAACGGCCGGGTCGGGATCCGCAACCACGTCGTCATCCTGCCGCTCGACGACCTCTCGAACGCGGCCTGCGAGGCGGTCGCCAACAACATCAAGGGCTGCCTGGCGATCCCGCACGCCTACGGCCGGCTGCAGTTCGGCGCCGACCTCGACCTGCATTTCCGAACCCTGATCGGCACCGGCTGCAACCCGAACGTCGCCGCCGTCATCGTGATCGGCATCGAGCCGGGCTGGACCAAGCGGGTGGTCGATGGCATCGCCGCCACCGGCAAGCCGGTCGAGGGCTTCGCGATCGAGCAGCACGGCGACATCAGCACCATCGCGCGCGCCTCCTACCGGGCGAAGCAGTTCCTGCAGGACGCCTCGGAGAAGCTGCGCGAGGAGTGCTCGATCGACGAGTTGTGGGTCTCGACCAAATGCGGCGAGAGCGACACCACCTCCGGCCTCGGCTCCTGCCCGACGGTCGGCAACCTCTACGACAAGCTGGACCCGCTCGGCATCACCTCGTGCTTCGGCGAGACCTCGGAGATCACCGGCGCCGAGCATGTCTGCGCCGCCCGCGCGGCGACGCCGGAGGTCGGGCGGAAATTCCTGGCGACCTGGCAGGCCTACATGGACGAGGTGATCGAGCCGCACAAGACCTCGGACCTGTCGGAGAGCCAGCCGACCAAGGGCAACATCGAGGGCGGGCTGACCACGATCGAGGAGAAGGCGTTCGGCAACCTCGAGAAGATCGGCAAGCACGTGAAGTACATCGACGTGCTGGAGCCGGCCGAGGCACCGACCAAGGGGCCGGGCATGTACTTCATGGACACCTCCTCGGCCGCCGCCGAGTGCGTGACCCTGCAGGCTGCCGCCGGATTCGCGGTGCACCTGTTCCCGACCGGCCAGGGCAACGTCATCGGCAACCCGATCGAGCCGGTCATCAAGCTCAGCGCCAACCCCCGCACGGTGCGCACCATGGGCGAGCACATCGACCTCGACGTCTC
>CAYNFA010000071.1:0-10917 GCA_964396345.1 uncultured Thalassobaculum sp. | reverse complement strand
GAGTGCGCCCACTGCTTCGTGGTGTTCCACTACGGGGTGTTCCCGCAGAGCGTCACCAGCCTGAAGGAGCGCGGCGTCGACCTGCACGGTCTCTGCACCTGGTGGGACGTGCTGGCCGCCGCCCCGGCGCGCGGCTTCACCGAGGCCCAACTCGACGAGGTCCGCGGCTTCCTGGCCGATCCCGAGGGCTGGGACGCCCGCAACCGCCCGACATCCGCAGAGACTGCCACCGCGTAACGCCGGAGACGACGATGCTGAAGATCTGGGGCCGCGCCACCTCGGCCAACGTGATGAAGCCGCTGTGGGCCTGCGACGAGATGGGCGTGCCGTACGAGCATGAGGAGGTCGGCGGGGCGTTCGGGCGCACCAAGGACCCCGAGTACCTGGCGATGAACCCGAACAGCCGGGTGCCGACGATCGTCGACGACGGCTTCGTGCTGTGGGAGTCGAACGCCATCGTGCGCTACCTCGCCAGCAAGCACGGCCGCGGCACCATGGCGCCGGCCGACCCGCGGGACTACGCCGACGCCGACCGCTGGATGGACTGGCAGCAGACCACCGTCCTGCCGTTCATGACGCCGATCTTCTGGGGCCTCGTGCGCACCCCCGAGGCCGACCGCAAGCCCGACGTCATCGAGGCGGCGCGCAAGGAGGGGATCGGCGTGTGGGCCATCCTCGACGAGCGCCTGCAGGGCCGCGACTTCATCATGGGCGACCGGCTGACCATGGCCGATATCCCGCTCGGCCCGCAGCTGCACCGCTGGATCAACCTGGTCACCGACCGTCCGGCGATGCCGAACCTGGAGGCGTGGTACGGCCGCCTGCTGGCGCGGCCGGGCTTCAAGAAATGGTGCGGAGTGCTGCCGCTGACGTGAGGGCGGCTGTGACGAACGGCGGCGAAGGCGGGGCGGCGGGTGGGTCCCGGATCGATCGCGCTCGCGCGCGTCCGTCCGGGATGACGAAGCAAAAAGGGGGCGATCGCCTCCTCCTCCCTGACGTCATCCCGCTCCCTGACGTCATCCCGGCCAAGCGTAGCGCGAGCCGGACCCACCCGCCGCTCCGCCTGAGATCATTGCCTTGATGACGCCCCGGTGACGGCGGTGACGAGCGTCCTGGTCCTCGACCTCGGCGGTTCCGGCCTGCGCGCCGCCCTGGTGGCGGAGGATGGGGGCGTGCGGGCGCTGCGGGTCGGGCGTCCGGCCGGCGCGGCCGCCGGCGACACCGATCCGGAGTCGTGGTGGCGGGACCTGATCGACGCGGCCGGCGGGCTCGCGGCCGAGGATCCCAAGGGGTTCGCGGGCATCCAGGGGATCGCCGCCTGCGGCATGACCCGCACCCAGGTCTTCGTCGGCGTGGACGGTGAACCGGTTCGCCCCGCCATCGGGTTTGGCGACACCCGGGCGGCGACGGCACTCGCCGGGGTCGACGTGGGCGCGCTTCCCGAGGCCGCCAACCTGAACCCCTACCATCCGGCGGCCCGGCTGCTGTGGCTCAAGAGGATGGAACCGGAGAACCACGCCGCCACCCGCGTGGTGCTGGAGCCGAAGGACTGGCTGGCGTTCCGGTTGACCGGCGTCGCGCGATCCGACGCGATCTCCTGCGCGCGGCTCAGGGCCGCGGCCGAGCCGGTCGCCGGCCGCTCGCTGCTCGACGCGCTCGGCCTCGACGCCGGGATGCTGCCGGAGATCGTCGCCCCGAGCGCCGAGGTCGGGCGGGTGCTGCCGGGGCTGCCGGCGCCGTTCGACCAGCTGGCCGGGGTGCCGGTGTTCTGCGGCTCGCACGACACCTGGGCGGGTGTCGTCGGCATCGGCGCCCTGGTGCCCGGCCGCGCCTACAACATCGCTGGCACCTCGGAAGTGCTCGGCCTGATCACCGATCGGCCGGTGGAGGCGACCGGGCTGATGACCGTCGATTGGGGCGGCGGTTGCTGGCAGGTCGGCGGGCCGAGCCAGACCGGGGCGGCCACGCTCCGCCATGTCCTGCGGATGCTCGGGCGCGACGGCGAGGACCCGGCGGCGGCGAGCGCGGCGCTGGAGACAGCACCGCGCGCCGCCGAGCCGCCGCTGTTCCTGCCGTTCCTGGAGGGCGAGCGGGTGCCGTACTGGGATACCGGCCTGCGCGGCGCGTTCCTCGGCCTGTCGGCGGCGCACGGGCCGGCCGACCTGCTGTGGGCGGTGCTGGAGGGCATCGCGCTGCTGAACCGCGAGGTGCTGAGCCGTGCCGAGACGGCGGCGGGGCATCCCGCGGAGGTCGTGCGGCTGGCCGGCGGCGGCGCGCGGAGCGCGCTCTGGGCGCGGATCAAGGCGGACGCGCTGGGCCGGCCAGTAGAGCTCTGCGATCAGCCGGAGGCCGGCCTGGTCGGGGCGGCGGCGGTGGCCTGGACTGGGCTCGGCCGCTATCCGGATCTGTCGGCGGCGCAGGCGGCGATGGTGCGGGTCGCCCGGCGGATCGAGCCCGATCCGGCGCGGGCGCGGGAGATCGCCCGGCGGGCGGCGCTGTGGACGGAGATGCAGGCGGCAACGGCCGAGGTCGGCCGGCGGCTGGGACCCTTCGTGGCGCCGCCGGCGTAAAGCCAGGGTCGCGTCTCAGGGCGATGGATTCAAAGCACCGAGTCGTCTTACAACTCTGTCGCCCTGAGATCCCCGGCGCAGCCGGGCCACGAAGGGCAGGGTGGTGACGAGGGTTGGCGGGCGGGGAATGCGCGGCTTCATCGAGACATACGGCACCGCGCTCGCCGGCCTCGCGGTGTTCCTGTTCTTCGTGGCGTTCGCGCCGAACTTCTCGAACCCGGCCAATCTGCTGAACATCCTCAAGCAGGTCAGCTTCCTGGCGATCCTCGGCATCGGCTTCACCTTCGCGCTGACCACCGGCGAGCTCGACCTGTCGTTCGCCAACATCGCCAGCCTGGCGGCGGTCGCGACCGGCGGGTTGATCCACACCGGCCACCCGGTCGCGCTGGCGATCCTCGCGGGCCTCGCCATCGGCGTCGCGGGCGGGGCGTTGAACGGCGTGCTGGTGACCCGGGTCAAAGTGCCCTCGCTGATCGCCACGCTGGCGACCGCCTCGATCGCCAACGGCCTCGCCTTCTACCTGACCGCCGGCGTCGCCTTCGTCGGGCGCTGGGATGCCGGCTTCGTGGCGCTCGGCCGTGCCAACCTCGCCGGGATCCCGGTGCTGGTGCTGTGGATGGTCGCGGTCACCGCGGTGTCGCTGTTCGTGCTCAAGAGCACCCGCACCGGCATCCACATGGTCTGCACCGGCGAGGCCGAGGAGCCGGCGCGCCTCGCCGGCATCCGGGTGCGGGCGATGAAGGTGCTGGGGCTGACGCTGTCGGGGGCGCTGGCCGGGCTGACCGCGGTGCTGCTGACCGCCAATCTGTCGTCGGCGGCGCCGTCGATGGCCGGCGACTACCTGCTGACCGCCATCGCCGCGGTGCTGCTCGGCATGACCATGTTCGAGCCGGGCCGGCCGAACGTGCCGGGCACGCTGGTCGGCGGCGTGGTGATCGGCGTGCTGTCCAACGGGCTGATCCTGATGGGCGCCGACTACTACGTGCAGGATATCGTTCTAGGCCTGATCATCATCGGCTCGGTGGCGCTGTCGGCGAGCACGTTGAAGAAGGCGGCTTTCGGGGTTTGACTGTCGCGGCGCGTCCTGGGACGCGCCCAATGGGGAGGATGGAATGAAGAAGACGCTTACCGGATTGCTGGCCGCGGCGGCGCTGTCGCTCGGAACGGCGACGTCGGCCCTCGCCTTCGATCTCGGCGTGGTGGCGTTCCAGATGTCGGCGGAGACCCACGCCCGGGTCGCCAACGCCGTCGAGGCCGCCGCCAAGGCCAAGGGCTGGACGGTGACGGTGCTGAACTCGGGCGGCACCATGCCGAGCCACCTGGAGCAGATCGAGACCCTGGTGCAGAAGGGCGTCGACGGCATCGTCGTCGCCATGGGCAAGCCGGTCGAGGCCGACGCCCAGTTCGCCGAGGCCAAGGCCAAGGGCATCCCGGTGGTCACCGTGATGAGCGGGACCAGCCCGCACACGCTCTTCGACATCCAGGTCAACGAGTACAAGGTCGGCGCCGAGGCGGCGCTGTACCTGCTCGGCCCGCTCAACTACGAGGGCTCGAACCTGGTGCAGCGCTTCGAGGGTAACGTCGGCACCCGCATCCGCGGCAAGGTGCTGGACGTGGTGCTGTCGGAAGCCACCGCCGTCACCGTCGCCGGCAGCCACAGCATGGCGCGCACCCAGAGCTGGCGCGACGACGTGCGCAACGGCATGCAGGCGCTGCTGCTGCAGAACCAGGGCACGGTGAAGGGCATCTGGGCGTCGTTCGACGGCCAGGCCTTCATCATCGACGACCTGCTGCAGGCCCAGGGCCTGAAGAAGGGCGACATCACGCTGGTGTCGATCGACGGCGGGCCCGAGGCCTACCGGCGCATCGCCGATCCGGCGAGCCTGCTGTCGGCCACCGTCTCGATCCCGTTCGAGGCGCTCGGCACCGCGGCGGTCGACGCGCTGCAGGCGATCGCGGTCGACGGCAAGTCCAAGGACTCGGTTGTCGCGGGGCCGTATCTGTTCATGGATGCGGTGCTGGTCGACGCCAACAACGTCAAGGGCTTCCTGAAGTGACCGAAGGCGGGCCGGCGGTGGTGCTCGCCGTCCGCGGGCTCGCCAAGCGCTACGGGGCGGTCCAGGCGCTCGCCGGGGTGGACCTCGACGTCCGCGCCGGCGAGGTGCTGGCGATCTGCGGCGACAACGGCGCCGGCAAGTCGACGCTGATCAAGATCGTCTCGGGTGCCGAGACCGCGAGCGAGGGCGAGATGCGGCTGCGCGGCGAGCCGGTGCGCTTCGCCTCGCCGCACGACGCGCTGCGCCGCGGGGTGGCGACGATCTACCAGGACCTGGCGCTGGCGCCGCGCCTGGCGATTTACCAGAACGTCTTCATGGGCGCCGAGCTGACCCGCGGCATCGGTCCGCTGCGGGTGCTCGACAAGCGGGCGATGATGGCGGCGGCGCAGGGCTACCTGGCCCAGCTTGGGTCCTCAGTGACCGACACGACCAGGGCGGTGGCGACGCTGTCCGGCGGCCAGCGCCAGTCGGTGGCGATCGGCCGGGCGCTGCGCTGGAACGCCGACATCGTGGTGATGGACGAGCCGACCGCCGCCCTCGGCGTCAAGGAGACCGCCCAGGTGCTCGACCTGATCCGGGCGCTGAACGCCACCGGCAAGACCGTCCTGCTGATCAGCCACAACATGGCCGACGTGGTCGCGGTCGCGCATCGTGTGGCGATCCTCAAGCAGGGCCGCAAGGTGATCGACCGCCTGGTCGCCGGCCTCGACGCCGACGCGCTCAGCCACATGGTGATGACCGGCCGCGAGGCCGCTTAGGCGTCCAGGGCCGGCTCGCCGCGGGCGGCCGCCTCCTTGAAGCGGGCGATGAAGGCCTCGCGCTCGGCCGGATCGAAGATGCCGCTCGGGTTGCGGCGGGTCGGGAGCGTCGCGTAGTACGGCCGGCGCTCGACCCAGAACAGGTCGAACACCCGGCGCAACTCGGCGATCGGCGCGGCGTGCTCGTCGACCCTGAGGTCGACCTCGGCGTGGGCCTCGGCGCCGGCCACGAACAGGGCCGCCGATTGCTGGCCGCGCTTGTCGCCGCCGAAGCGCTGCCCGGCCTCCAGCGCCGACAGCAGCCGGTCGGGAAACGCCCGTCCGGATCCGGCCATCCAGGCGGCGGCGGTGGCCTCGACCACGGCCGGACCGGCCAGCATGTTGCCGGCGACGGACACCGCCTCGCCGGTCCATTGCCCGCACCACTCGATGCAGCGGGCGCCGGTGTGGGCGTAGGCGCGCCCGCCGGCGTCGACGCCGTGGATCTGCCGCCAGCCGTGGCCCTGGTCGCCGGCGAGCGCCCGCGCGACCGCCGCTTCGAGATCAAGGCCCTCGGCAAGCCCGGCGAGTGTCCGTTCGGCGGCGACCGGTGAGGTGTAGGACTGGGTCGACAGCGCCGCCACCCCGGCGCGCACCCGCGGGCACAACGCGCCGACCGCGATCACCCGGGAGGCGATGGCGATCCCGAGCGCGCCGCTGTCGGAATCGCGGGCGACGATCGACCAGGTCACTCCGCCGCTCCGCCGCTATTCCGCGGCCGCCGAGGCCTGGCCCTGGACGGTGAAGAACGACGCCGATTTCGGCTGCTTCGGCAGTTCGACCTCGAGCGGGATCATGCGCGCGACCGGGCTCTCGACGCCGCGCACGATGCGGCCTTCGTTCGGGTTCGGCATCGGGTTGCGGGCGATCGGGACGGCGTCGGCGGCGCTGTACACGCAGATGTACAGGCCGCGCGGCCGGGTCGAGGAATTGGCGGCCGAGCCGTGGGCGAGGCGGGTGTGCATCAGGCACACCGACCCGGCCTTGCCGGTGACCGGGATCTGCCGGGCCAGCATGTCCGACTCGACGTCGTCGGCCATGCGTCCGACGAACACGCCGTCGCGGAACAGCGAGTGGATCGGGCCCTTGTGGGTGCCCGGCACCACCATCAGGCAGCCGTTCTCCTCGGTCACGTCGTCCAGCATCAGCAGGGCGGTGATCAGGTCGTCGTTGGTGTGCGGCGTGTAGGCGAAGTCCTGGTGGTAGGCGACCTCGGTGCGGGCGCCCGGCAGTTTCACGTTGATCTTGCAGTGGTGGAACTTGACGTTGGCGCCGATCAGCTCGGCGATCATGTCGACGGTGCGGGCATCCGTCATCACGTCGAGATAGGCGTCGGAGATGTCCGACGGGTTGTTGACCCGGCGCAGCGCCGGCCGCTCGGCGCTGTGCTCCGCGCCCATGTCGAAGCGCGGCCGCCCGTCCAGGGTTTCCGGACCGAACGGGGCGGTGTGCGCCCGGCTCTCGTCCACCCAGCCGGCGAGGTCGGCGTTCAGCCGCGCAAGCTGTTCCGTCGACACCGCGTTCGCGACCGTCAGCACCCCATCGCGCCAGAACGCGTCAATCTGGGCCTTGGAAAGCACCTTCGGCATCGTCGCCTCCTCGCGGGGTCGTCTGCGACCGCATTACGCCAGACAGCGGCGCCGGAGGGAAGGGAGTCGTGCGGTCGGCTATCGTCGACGCTACCCGAGCTTAAGCACACACCCTATATGATCGCCATGAACGACCGCAAAACGACCTCGATCCGTCCACTTCTGCTGCTGCTCGGCTCGCTCGGCACGATTCTCGCCGTGGCGGTGGCGATGGCGGTCGGCGCGATGAGCGGGACCGGTCAGGCCGGCATGTCCGGCCATGGCTGGGCGGCGATGGCGCTCGGCATCGTGTTCAGCCTGGCGCTGGGCGGTGGCTTGATGGCGCTGGTCTTCTTCAGCGCCCGGAATGGCTACGACGACGCGGCGGCCTCCGGCGAGCACGGTGACGAAGGCCGGTAGGGTTCCTCAGCGCAGGGCGCGCCGGCTCACACCTGGGCGGCTCGCCTTAGGGATCCGACTTGCGGTAACGGAACGAACCCTCGCCCATGGCCAGCAGGTTTCCGGCCGCGTCGCGGACTTCGCACGAGGCGAAGAAGATGTTGCGCCCGCCGCCCTTCTTGACCGCCGTCGCCCGCACGGTGCCCTCGCGGGCCTGGCCGATGAAGTTGGTGCTGAGCGACAGCGTGAGGGCCTTGCGACGCGGTTCGCCCGGCGGCACCCACACCCCGGCATAGCCGCACACGGCGTCGATGAGGGTCGCCAGGACGCCGCCGTGCAGGGCGTTCGAGCGGTTCAGGTGCATGTCGCGGATCGGCAGCTCCATGACCGCGTGCTCGGCGCTCCACTCCACGAGTTGCATGCCGAGCACGGCGTTGAAGCCGACGGTGTCCTCGAGCGTCTGCTCGTCGGGGGTGGCGGCAGAGTCGGCGGACAAGGGGCTTTCGGTCATCGATCCGTTCGGTGTCGTCGGGGGAGTTGGCCGGAATGTCGGCGCGGCGGGCGCGATCCTATCGGCGGGGCGGAGGCGGCGCCACCCTTGCCGCTAGAATTTCGCCCAGGCCGGCCGGCTGGCGACCACTGTCGCCTCGCCGGCCATCAGCGGCAGGCCGGCCTTGAAGGCCTGGTCGAGACGGTTCAGGCGAATCATCGCCAGGCCCGTGGCGTGATCGTCGCCGTCCGGCACCACCGAGCGAACCTCGCCGGCCTCCTGGCCGTCGAGTGTGATCTCGGTGCCCGGTGCCGGCAGCGGGCCGCTGATCGCGATCGGCAGCAGACGGCGCTTGACCAGGCCGCGGTACTTGGTCCGGGCGGTGAGCTCCTGGCCCATGTAGCAGCCCTTGTCGAAGTCGACGCCGCCCAGTTCCTCGAAACCGGCCTCCAGCAGCACGGTCTTGTCGACCACAAGGTCGCGCGAGCCGTCCGGCAGGCCGAGCGCCACCCGGCGGCGTTCGTAGGATTCCAGCCCGGTCGGCAGCAACCCGGTGGTCGCCAGGATACCGTCGTCGGCTGATGCCGGCAGCAGGACGCGGGCGCCGATCTCGGCGTGGCGGGGATCGACATAGGCGACGCCACCGTTCCACGCCCTGGCCGCACCGCGCTCGGCTGCCAGCCCGAGGGCGGACAACGCGGTCTCGCCGACCGCCACGGCGGTCCGGTATCCGCCGAGACTGAGCTCGACCTTCGAGCGCAGCCGGTACATCCGGAGGCGCCGGAAGAAATCCTCGGCCCGCGCGCCCTCGGTGTCGAGCACCAGGGCGTCGCCGTCGGAGTCGATGAAGAAATCGAAGAGGAATTTTCCCTGGGCGGTCAGGAAGGCGCCGTAGCCGGCCCGGTCGACCGATATCCGGGCGACGTCGTTCGACACCAGCCCCTGGAGAAACGCCACGCGATCCGACCCATCGATCCGGATGAAGCCGCGCGACTCGAGAACGTGATACCAGCCCTTGTCCATCCCAGCTCCCCGTCTTGGCCCCGATCAGGTATGTCGCGGCGGCCGGGGCCGCAAGGGCGATGTCCGGCCCCCGGCCGCGTGGCGCTCGCCTGGGCGCCGGGTTCGACCTATAAGGCCGCGCATGCGGGCGCTGTTCATTTCCTCGACACGGCTGGGCGACGCCATCCTGTCATCCGGGGCGCTCGCCTGGGTTCTCCGCCGGGCGCCGGATGCCCGGGTGACCGTGGCGTGCGGGCCGGTGGCGTCGGAACTGTTCCAGGCGGTGCCGGGGGTCGAGCGCGTGATCGCCATGCGCAAGGGCCCGTGGCAGGCGCAGTGGCGCAATCTCTGGCACGAGACGGTTGGCACACGGTGGGACCTGGTGATCGACCTGCGCGGCTCGGCGTTCGCGTGGACGGTGCGGGCGCGGGAGCGGCGGGTGTTCCGCACGCCCTGGGGCGGCGGGCACCGGGTCGAGCAGATTCGCGACGGCCTGCGCCTCGACGGCGACGTCGAGCCGAGGCTGTGGATCGCCGACGGCGATCGCCGTCGGGCGGCGGAGATGCTGGGGGGTTTCGGGGAGCCGATTCTGGCGGTGGCGCCGACCGCCAACTGGCCGCCCAAGGCGTGGCCTGGCGAGCGCTTCGTCGCGGCGATCGCGGCGTTGACCGCCGCCGACGGCGCGCTGCCGGGAGCGCGGGTCCTGGTCGCCGGCGGGCCCGGTGAGCGCGAGCTTGCCCGGCCGGTGCTGGAATCGGTTCCGGCCGGGCGCCTGATCGATCTGGTCGGGACGGTTCCCCTGATGACCCTCGCCGCCTGCCTGTCGCGCTGCCGATTGGCGATCGCCAACGACAGCGGGCTGATGCATCTGTCGGCTGCTGCCGGCGCGCCAACTCTCGGATTGTTCGGGCCGAGCCGGGAGCGCCACTACGCCCCGAGGGGGGCGAAGGCGGCGTGGGTGCGGACCGACGAAACGGCGGAGGCGTTGCTGGCGCGGTCCGGGCAGGTGGACGACGCGCCCGGGGCCCTGATGCCCGGCCTGCCGGTGGCGCGGGTGGTCGACGCGGCTGAAACGCTGCTCGCCCGCACCGACTGAAGACCCTATCGGGTAAGAGACGGGCGCAGCCGCCGTTCGGCCGCGTCCAGCACCCTGTCGACGCCAATCGCCGCCATCCGGTCGACGCGGTACGTCGCCCCTCCGGCGGGCTCCAGCGCCGTCAGACAGGGGTACTGTGTCAGTGGCGGCGAGCCGCCGAACAGGCCGATCGAGGCGACCCCGGTCGCCGCCGCCAGATTCAGCAAACCGGTATCGTTACCGATCACCAGGTCGCAGGACCGCGCGAGCGCCGCGGCGTCGCCGAGCGGCAGTCCGACGACCGGGAGCGCCGTGCCGGCGGCGCAGACCGCGTCGATCGCCTCGGCCTCCGAAGGCCCGCCGATCGCGAACACGGTGCCGCCGGTCGCCGTCGCCAGCCGCTCGGCGAGTTCGGCAAAGCGCTCGGCGCGCCATTGCTTGAAGAACTCGCTGGCGCCGACGCCGAGGCCGATCCAGGGGCGCGGCCGGCCGGCGTGGCGGGCGGCGATCCGATCCATGGCATCCGGTGCCGGAATGTAACGCGGCGTCGGTTCCGCCACGAGGCCGTGCAGCGCCAGCAGCCGCGTCGCCTTCTCGACGGTCGGCCGGTGCCGGTCGGTGGCGGCGAGGACGCGGCGGTCGCTGAGGAACAGGCGTTGGCGGCCGGTGCCGTAGCCGATGCGCGTCGGGATACCGGCAAGCCGCGCGGCGAGCGCGTAGCGCGGCGAATCGTGCAGCACCCACACGACGGAGAAGCTGTGTTCGCGCAGGTCCGCCGCGAGTCGCCAGGCGCCGAGCGGGCCGTCGTGACGACCGGCGGGGTCGCCGCTCTGGGCTCGCTCCAACCACAGCACGCGCGAAACCGAGGCGGATCCCGCGAACAGTTCGTCGGCGCGCGACCGCCGCTTGGTGAGCACGCTCACCGTTCCACACGGGCAGCTCCGGGCGATCGCGTCGAG